>JABIDL010000010.1 GCA_018651745.1 Candidatus Neomarinimicrobiota bacterium
AAAAACCACAGCTCCCCGACGAGAAATGGGAGATAAAAATAAGCCCCTGGAGTTATGATCCAAGGGCCTACTTTCTCGATGTGTTAACCGGTTCGTGTTACCGACCCAGTTTGCTCCGGAGGAGGGACTCGAACCCCCGACAAAGTGATTAACAGTCACCTGCTCTACCAACTGAGCTACTCCGGATCGTTTTAATTATTTTTTCAAAAATCAGTGATGTTCAATATTCCCCGTCCGTTGAAACCTAGCGACCCACGGAATGAAAGCTTAATCTACTCTGAAATTAAGAAATTTTGCGCGGCGAAATTAAGGGATTGAAGCGCAAAGGACAACTACATCTCCTTTTCGGCTGTCAACAATTTTTCTTTTACGAACAAACCATGTTTGATTTGACTTGAAGTAATATAGACTTTTCCTTTTTCGTCATGGGGTTTTCCAAACACAGAATGAATTGATTTTAAACCACCCATCCATTTCCTCTTATCTGATAAGTAAACAAGATCGCCGGGATTCGCCTTCATTAATATCATATCCTCGGTCGAAAAATGAACTACCGTATCATCGCCATCAACTTGTTTAAAATGGACAAGAACTTTCTGACCTTCTTGATCATTAGGAGCGGCTCCTTTAAATAATTTCCGTGCTACATTGATTGAACCTGCAGTCAATCCATTTGTGTTTGTGATCTCGTCATATTTTACAAAATAGGTTACCAAAAGCGGGATAAAAATAAGAACGGCAGTCGCAGATAGGCACTGCATATAAAGATCTGATATGTTCATTAGCACTACTACAAAGAACGCGATTGCAAGTGCCGTAATTGTATTCATAATCATCTTCGAGTTTTTACCATTTCTGATAATTGAAATTATTTTCACCTGCCATTGGGTGGTTATAGTAACAATTACGGCCACACCAACACATACAAAAGTATTGTACAACGCACGAATATAAGAATACGGATGTGCCTGGTTCATTTCTATACCATGATCAAACGGTGCAATAAAAATTCCGGGGTATCTTGCGCCGAGAATCATGAGTGCCACACCTCCAACAAAAGTTGTTATAACAGCTGAAGGTGTAAATCTTTTCCAAAAAACACCCAAAAATATTCCAACAACAAGTGGAGGCGTTAAAGTTGAATGAAAAAACCCGTGTGCTTCATATACTGTGGGAAAATTTTTGAAAGCAAGCACCGCTAAAACCCCCAACGCAGTAACACCGATTGACGCATAGCGAGCAGCAAGCAATTCTTTTTTATCTCTTTCAATTTCCGAAACCGCCATGCTTTTTAGGAACTGCTTGACCGGGCGATATACATCATTGATGAAGATCGCTGCCGTTGCATTAATAAGTGTATCAACCGTACTCATAAGCGCTGCGGTTAATGCAGCCATTATAAAACCAAACATACCGGGGCTGGCGATAATATTTGCTACAACAACAAAAATTTGATCCGGAGAAACCGATGGGCTCACAATATGGGGACTTTTGACTGATATTGCTTTTCCGACCCATCCCGCATTCCCAACCACAATCGCTGAAATGGGAAGCACAAATAGGATATTTATTGCAGCGGCCTTTCTCCCCTCATTTACATTTTTGCACGCCATAAAACGCATGATGAGCCCTTGATTCATAAATAAAAATCCGATAGAACCGGCTATAGCATCCTGCCAAAATATTCCCACAAAATTAAAATTTGACGGCTGGTTAAAATCTGCCAACGGCAGTTTCCATTCCATGGGTAATAAGTTCCAAAATATATCAAATCCACCTAGATATGTAATTCCAAAAAAGAATAAGAGTAGTCCTGCAAACAAAAGGATGAAACCCTGCAACAGATCAGTGAAAATCACAGCGGTTTGCCCACCAAATGTGATATAAATCCCCGTGATTATTGCAATGACAATTATAGCGCCCATCAGCGTAATCGGCACGGTCATTCCAAACAGGGTAAATGCTTCCGGCAACATGGGGATGACTGCTTTTCCAAGCGTAAGGAACCCGATTCCAATATATCCAATCATGTATAAAAGTAGCAGGATGGTGGCTAAGAATCTTGCCGATGGACTAAATCGTTTTTCGAAATATTCCGGAATTGACCGCACTTTTGAATAAACAATTATCGGAAGCCACCCGAACATAAAAAATGGAATGAAAAACCAGTCATTCAAGTAAGTCATGGAAGAAGATATTCCATGTTCAAACCCTTTAGCCGAATACTTTACAAAACTATGGCTTCCTACACCAGTCGCTACAATAGACATGGTGATGAGCCACCACGAAAATCTTCTACCCCCAAAAAAGAAATCAGAAGTGTTTTTTGTATACCGTCCAAAATAACTACCAAAAAGCATGATGACGATAAAATAAACCACCATTACAATCCAGTCAGTTGATGTACCTATGTTATGAAATGTCTGCATTATGTTTTAGTCTTTTTAGACAATAACGCCAAAACAATAAAAACTACCGCCATTCCAAGTAGAACAATCGGTACGGTATAAACAGAAATTATTCCCAATGCAGCCCAGGTCATCAGTGCATGCATCATCAAATACCAAACAAAACCGAATAAAAGAATCCACATCCATTTTTTATGGGTTCTTCGTTGTAAATCAAATGAACCTGCCTTTATCGTAATATAGATACCGAAGATAAAAAGGATCCCGCCGAGACCATAAAGGTAAATAAAGGGAAGCCAAGTGTGTGAATACAATTCCATCTTTAAATCTCTGCAAACATCGGTTTCATTTTATCGTAAGTCTCTAGCAAACCTTCAACCATGACTTTAGAATTTCCAATAACGGGCATAAAATTTGTATCGCCATTCCATCTTGGCACAATATGATAATGCAAATGTTCTTCAATCCCTGCGCCTCCGGCTTTACCAATATTCGCACCAAAATTGAAACCCTCTGCTTTGATGGTATCTGCTAATATCGACATGCTGTGATTTGCCATTGACATAATTTCAGTTAATACTAATTTACCCACTTCGGTTGGTTTTGATGTATGTTCATAAGGTGAAATCATGAGATGCCCGTTATTATAAGGATACAAATTCATAAGAACAAATGCATGTTGTCCCCGGTGTAAAACCAGATTATTTCTGTCATCTTCACTTTTTGATTTATCGCAAAAAATGCAGCCTTCTTCTTTGGGCGCAGAAACATATTCTATCCTCCAAGGAGCCCAAAGTTTTTTCATATTATCCACAAAAATATTATTCGTCTGAACTTGAGTGTGCAGAAGCTACTTTGCTTTCAAGCTCTCTTGGCATTTCCTCGTAATGGCTAAATGCTTCGGTATGCAATCCACGGCCGCCGGTAAGTGAACGCAATCTCGTTGAATAATGATGCAATTCTCCTTGAGGAACTTGTGCGTTGATCACCTGTAAAGCATCTTCAGAATCCATGCCTTGAATTTTGCCGCGACGACTAGAAAGGTCTCCCATAACATCACCCATAAAATCCTCAGGGACCTTAATGGAAACATCCATGATTGGCTCTAACAGGCAAGGTTTTGCACCTTTAAAAGCTTCTTTGAATGCACCCTTCCCTGCAATTTGAAAAGCAATATCTTTTGAATCAACCGGATGCTGCTTTCCATCATAAAATTCTACCTTAACATCTACAACTCTATAGCCGGCTATAATCCCTTCAGTACAAGCTGCAATGACGCCTTTTTCTACCGAAGGGACGAAAACCCTATCAACATTTTGTCCAACAAGTGATTCATTAAAATCAACGCCGGTTCCTCTTCCTGTGGGCTCAACCCTCATCCATACTTCTGCGAACTGCCCGGCGCCACCGGATTGTTTTTTATGCCGGTATTTTGAACTTCCATTCCCTTTAATGGTCTCCCGATAGGGAATTTTAGGTTTCATCATTTCCAAGTCAACATTGTAATTCCGTTTTAAACTTCCAACTGCAACTTGCAAATGTAATTCACCCTGTCCGGATATAACCGTTTGTTTCAGCTCACCATCTACATGATAGACAAAAGTTGGGTCTTCTTCGTGAAGCGTTGCCAGTCCGACTGCAAGTTTTTCTTCATCTCCCTTGGATTTTGATTTAATCGCCATGTGAATATTAGGATTCGGATAATTTACACCTGTTAAATGGACTGGATGTTTAGAGTCGCACAGCGTATCACCGGTGTGGGTTGATTTAAGTTTAACTACCGCACCAATGTCTCCTGCATTCAGTGTGGATAAACTGGTTCTATTTTTTCCGTTTAAAACAAACATTTGGCCGAATCTTTCTGAATGCCCTTGAGATGCATTGTAAAGATCCATGCCAGTGCTGACAGTGCCTGAATAAACTCTAAAGAAAGATAATTCACCAACGTGCGCTTCGCTGATCGTTTTAAATACAAAAACAACAGGATCCGCCCCATCCAAGCGAACCTCAATTTCTTCTTCAGAGTTTGGTACTCCGGCTTTGACTTTTTCCCTGTCCATTGGAGATGAACCATATTTTGACATGAAGTCCATGAGTCTTGCAACACCAACATTACTTCCAGCTGCAGTACAAAACAGTGGGATAAACGACTGATCCTGAACAGCCTTATGAATCCCACCTCTCATTTCCTCTTCTGAAAGACCACCTTCTTCAAAGAATTTTTCTAAGAGACTATCATCGGATTCAGCAACATATTCAATTAATTCCTCATGGAGTTGATTCACCTTGGCTTCCCAATCTTCCGGCAAAGATTCTTCGGTAAAAGATCCACTTCCATCTGTTTTATAAGTAATGAGTTCTCGCCGGAGGACATCAACAATTTGGTTAAATCCCGGTCCTGCATTCACGGGCAACTGCATGGGGAAAACTTTGTTGCCAAACCGTCTTTTACATTGTGCGAGAATTTCTTCAAATTTGGTGTGCTCACGGTCCAATCCATTTACAACCAAAATTTTCGGAATACCAAAATTGGAACAATAATCAATGACTTGCTCGGTTCCAACTTCAACACCATTTACCGCGTGAATCACAACAACTGAAATGTCTGCAACTGCCAAAGAACTGATAGCTTCACCGATAAAATCCATATAACCTGGTGCATCAATAAAATTGAATTTCTTTCCTTCCCATTCTAAATGAAGCGGAGAAGAATGGATGGAAATCTGTCTTTCTTTTTCTTCAGGATGGTAATCAGAAACGGTACTACCCGCTTCGATGGACCCTAGTCTATTTGTTTCGCTGGCGCAGACCAACATAGATTCTGCAAGCATAGTTTTTCCACAAGTCCCATGCCCAACTAGTGCAAAGTTTCGAATGTCTCCCGATGCATACTCTTTCATTTTATTATTCCTTTTTTAATTTTATAACGGTCTCAAATCGACCATTCTGAATTATCTAATTTAGGCTGTGGAAAATGGGCTAAAGTGTAACAAATCACGCAGACTTTAGGCAAGCCGTTTATCCGGTATTAAATCACAGTAATTATTGCGTTTGATTCCTCGATGAACTCTCGAAGTGCTGGCACGAGATACATTTCCGACACCTTTAACGCATTAAATTCACGAGCTAAAACATGTAAGCGAGATTCAATCGGTTGCATTTTATTTACAACAAGATACTGTTGATTTTCAAGCGTACAAAAACCACCCATAAAATTTCCGGTTCCCAAAACCAATTTAATATTAAGTTTTTCGGCTAATTCCTCAAATAAGGTCATCAATCTTTCAGGTTTTAATTTTTTACTCAAAGCAAATCGTCCCTGTTTTTTGAACTCAAAAAATCAACTAGTAATTTTACATCTTCTACCTTTTCTCGCGGCACCACAAGTGTTGCATCCTCAGAATTAATAACTACAAGATCATTCACTCCAACAACAGCTGTGAACCGTCCATTGCTTTCAATAAAATTATTCTTTCCATCAATGGACGTTGCATCTCCGCGAATCACATTTCCATCTTTATTTTTAGGAGATAAATCAAAAACCGAGTTCCAAGAACCAACGTCACTCCATTTAAATTCTGCTTTAATTACATGCACATGATCTGACTTCTCCATAAGCCCATAATCAATAGATTCTGGGGAAATTTGATCCCAAACACCTGTAATAGATTTTTTCTTTTTTTTCAATGTCTGGATTTGATAAAGATGGTCTCCTAATTCGGGCATGTGAATTCCAATTTGATTTAATAATGCAGAAACTTTCCAAATAAACATGCCTCCGTTCCAAAGAAAATCTCCACTGTTAATAAATCGAGTTGCCAAGTTTAGGTGGGGTTTTTCCGCAAATGTCTTCACCTTGTAGGCATTTTGAAATCCTTTAATCCGTCGTGTGCCATGTTGGATATATCCATATCCGGTGGACGGATAGCTAGGTGTAATGCCAATGGTTACGAGAGAGTCATGTTGCTTTGCGATCCTCGATCCTGTGAAAAGTGCCTTTTGAAATAGCCGATGCCCAACAATAAGATGATCGGCCGGAAAAATTCCCATCACCCCATTCTCATCAATTTGTTTAATCCTTAAAGCGGCAAGACCAATACATGGAGCAGTATTTTTCCCTGATGGCTCCACAATAATATTTTTTTTGCTGATTCCTTTAATTTCTTTTTGGATTAGGGGAGCTAAATCTTTACCTGTTACAATAAAAATACCTTCAACAGATTTCAGTTTCTTGAGCCTGTCAACGGTCATCTGAAGCATGGTTTCTTTACCGATGATCTTCAATAGCTGTTTGGGCCGGTTGGTACGGCTGTATGGCCAAAATCGAGTTCCTCTCCCACCAGCCATAATGACAGCATACATTATTTATTTCCTCCTAAATATATTGGCGGAATCACTTTATCCCAATTTGCCCGAACCTCAATTGTATCTGGCAAAACTGTAAACCATTCGGCTACATGGTGTGGGAATGCTGACCCATGAGAATAGTGTTTATTTGAATCAGTATCTTGAAAAAACATTAACGTATAAAAGCCTTCAGGGATTTTTTTAAACCTAAATTCATTATCAGAATTTACAACAGAAGTTAGCATAGGATGTTCCTTTTCAAGGGATATTGCCTGTACCAATAATTTATCCCTTCCATTGTTGTAAACCTCTCCATCCAAAGATCCGTAACCAATATAATCCCCAACAGAAATCTTTATAGATGTAACGGAATCAATTACCGAAATCCCCGATGTTGTTTTGATACCTTCTCCAAAAATAGTGAGGATGTATTTCTGATTTTCATCCCAGCCATTCTTTGGTTTAATTTGAAAATGAACCGGAGAATTGATATTAGTATCAAACTCAATTTCAATCGAATCCATCGTCTCTAACCGAATATTAGAAGATATATTTTCAGAAAATTTGACGGGATGGGAGGTTATACAATCCAACGATGGCTGATTCTCGCTGTCTGGAATAATGTTTATGGTTTTCGTTGGACTAACCCACATGATTTTAGCCGTATCGTAATCGGCAGGAACTCGCACATCTAATTTGCCGGACTCCATTAAAATAGAATCTCCCAAAGTCAGTTTTTCGATATAAATAGATGAAATACCGGGTGGTGAATTTTCAGGAAAAACAAGATTAACCACATTTGAGTCAATTGGATCAATAAATGTTTTAGCATACAAGGGCATTCCGGAGTCTGGCATTAAGAAAGCGGAATTCAAATCGTGTTTGGAAGACAAACTTCTGTTAAAAGTGATTTGTGCCCAATCCGGTCCTAACCATTCGGCGCGTACTAATGTGTAATTCTCTACCTCGCGAAATGGAATCATATTGACATCAGAAATCGTTTCTGAAGAATCCAGAAAAATGAAAGGTTCCGACGGAATCCCGTATCCCATTCGAGTTGGATTTAATGGCATTCCGGTCATTCTACTATCAAGAGATAAAACCTTATAATGACCGGGTCCAAGAAAACTGAATTTGAAAAATCCTTTATCATCTGCTTCGGCTACAAAGTGAGGCTCTGTCGCAAAAAGACTATCGGAAACTGAATCGGGATTAAATTTCCAAAGATGAACTGAAAATGATTCGTCGCCAAAAATCCTACCGTTAATCATCCCCGAATCAATAATATTCCCTGTGCTAAAAGCAATTTGTACTGGTTCGGCTAGCGGGACACCGTGCTCATCAGTGAGTTGGCGTCCTAATGTTATTACATAGGTTTGGTCCGACATTAAAGTTGATGGAAATGGAATGGTAATCGATTTTTTCTTCAAGATGATTTCTGAATCCAATTCCAACACCGGTGAAAATCGAATAGATTTTTCTATGGTTTTTTCAGCTATATACTCCGAAAAATCGATCGAGATGTTTCCTCCTTTAAAATAAAGCGATTTATTTTCAGGAATTATTTTTATTACTTCCGGAGGCTTAGAATCAGCAGGCCCACCGTCTGGCCTTTGGATTGCCGCACACGAAAAGGCGATGAATGACACCAAAACCCAAGAAATAGCGGTATAATTGTTATTTTTTCTATGCTTCACGGTTGGGAGTTTAGTCCGCATCAGTTGTAAATTCAAATAAAGGCGATAGAATAAATACATCACCTTCTTTAAGATAATTTTAAAACATTATGGCACTTGTTCCATCTTACATCAAAAATTTAGCCAGCTACAAACCGGGCAAACCGATAGAGGAAGTCGTTCGAGAATTTGGGATTGAAAAAGTCATCAAATTGGCATCGAACGAGAATGCCCTCGGTCCTTCTCCCAAAGCAATGACTGCAATAAAGCAATCATTACAGTCCTCACATCGATATCCCGATGCCCTCGGCATTTCTTTGCGAACCAAACTCGCTGAAAAGTTTAATGTCAAAATCGACAACGTTATATTAGGTGCCGGATCAGAAGGCATCATGTCCACAATAATTCGGACATTTCTTTTAAGTGATGATGAATTGGTATCGGCAGCGAATTCATTTATCGGTTTCAGAGTTCTTGCAAATGCGTCCGGACGAAAAGTGCATTGGGTACCCATGAAAAATAACCAATATGATTTAAAAACCATGGCTGCCGCCATCAATGATTATACCAAAATTATTTATATCGCTAATCCAGATAATCCGATGGGAACCTATGTATCGCAAAAAGAATTTGATGATTTTTATGAGCAAGTACCAGCGAGAGTGCTCATTATTTTGGATGAAGCCTATTATGAGTTTGCTCATGATTATCCCAACTATCCCGACTCCATGAATTATCGCTATGATAACGTGATTACACTTCGCACATTTTCCAAAGCGTATGGCTTAGCAGGAATCCGGATTGGCTACGGATTCGCCCATGAAAGTTTGATCGAAAATTTGATTAAGGTAAAAGTACCGTTTGAACCGTCTCTTCTTGCTCAAGTTGCAGGCATTGCAGCATTGGATGATGGTGATTTTCTTCAGAAAACATTGGACCTAAATAAAAATGGAAAAACATATTTGACTGGTGAGCTCAAAAAATTGAAGGTAGAAACTGTCCCAAGTGTTACTAATTTTATTACTACCATTTGGGAATCTAAAGAACAAGCTGCAAACATTTCTAATACACTACTAAATAAAGGGATAATCGTTAGACCGTTAACTGCATTTGGCTGGCCGACATGTATTCGTATATCGGTTGGTCTCGAAGAAGAAAATCATGATTTTATCAAAAAGCTTACAGAAATTCTATAGATATCAATGAATTATAGAACCACATTTTCACAATTTTAATCAACGGAGCGCCATCATGGCAATGATTACAACCGAATGGACGGGAACTGAATATTTCCCTATAACAGAATTAAGTCATTTAGAATTTTATGTGGGAAATGCAAAGCAGGCTGTCCACTATTACCGATCTGTTTTTGGATTTCAACCGCATGCTTACTCCGGACCTGAAACAGGTCAAAATGATAGCGTTAGTTACGTTTTAAAACAGAACAAAATTTTCTTTGTTATCACAACTCCCCTCACTTCAAGCCATCCGGCTTCTGATTGGTTAAAACAACATGGCGACGGTGTACGAGATGTTGCTTTCTCTGTGGATTGCGCCGAAACAGCCCATGATTCTTGTGTTAGCCGAAACGCCAAATCTGTTCATTCATCAAAATCTTGGGAAGACAAAACGGGTATTTTTAAAAAATCCGCCATACAAACCTATGGAGAAACGATTCATTCATTCGTAGAAACAAAAAATTATGACGGACTTTGGGCGCCGGATTATGAGCCACTTACATTACCTGAATTAAAATTTGATGATCCCGGCTTGCTTTTCATTGACCATATTGTAGGGAATGTTGAAGAAGGAAAAATGAATGAATGGCGAGATTTTTATGAAAACGTATTTGGCTTCACAAATTTTGTCGTGTTTGATGAAAACGATATTTCAACTCAATTTTCCGCATTAAAAAGTCGTGTAATGCGATCTAAAAACTGGAAAATAAAATTCCCCATTAATGAGCCTGCATCCGGGTTAAAAAAATCTCAAATTGAAGAATATCTGGATTTTAATGAAGGCCCTGGCGTTCAGCATATAGCTCTTTTAACCGAGGATATTATTAAAACGATCACTGCACTGCGGAATAATGGTGTGGATTTTCTATATGTCCCTGAAACATATTACGATGATTTGTCTAACCGTATCGGCACGATTGACGAGGCGATGGAAAAACTGAGAGATCTTGGTATCCTGGTTGATCGTGATGATGAAGGATATTTGCTCCAGCTTTTTTCAAAACCAGTCGAAGATCGCCCGACGCTATTTTATGAAATCATTCAAAGAAAAGGGTCACGCGGATTTGGGCAGGGAAATTTTCAAGCACTTTTTGAATCAATTGAGCGGGAGCAAGATGCCCGCGGTAATCTTTAATTGAAAGGACACTAATGAAGTTTGTAACATACATTGAAAAAGGTCGCGATTCTCATCGTTTTGGTTTCATCAAAGATGAAATGGTTGTGGATGTTTTAAGAGCGGCTATATATATCCATGAATCATCCGGTTCATCCGAATTCCTATCTATTCCATCCTCATTAAAATCGTGTCTGAAGAACTGGAATACCTTGCTGCCTGCATTACAAAATCTTGATAGAGCTCTACCGGATTCCGGTTTAACCGAGTTGCTGGGAGGAGAACATTTAATCGCGCAAAATCAACCGGATGTAAAATTCCTTCCGCCGGTGAATGATCCTGCCACTTTCAGAGATTTCTATGTATTTGAACAACATGTAAAAGCAGCTCGAAAAGGACGAGGTTTAGACATGCATCCAAGTTGGTATGAATTTCCGGTTTTTTATTATTCAAATCCTGTGAACCTTTTTGGTCATAAGGAAGGTTTTCCTTTTCCCAATGGTTGTGAAAAGCTTGATTTTGAATTGGAATTGGCAATTATCACCGCCAATGGAGGAAAAGATATTTCCGCAAAAGATGCCGACACTGTTATTGGTGGCTATACCATTTTAAATGATTGGTCTGCTCGAGATTTTCAAAAAGAAGAAATGGTGTTAAACATGGGACCAGCAAAAGGAAAAGATTTTGGATCCTGTTTTGGTCCGTATATGGTGACACCAGATGAATTAGCAGATGCATGGGATAGCGATGGGAAATTGCAACTTAGCATGACCGTCCATGTCAATGGGAAACAACTTTCCGATGGGAATGCAAACGACATGTATCATTCTTGGGGAGACATTATCGAGCGTGCCAGTCGAAATACTCAAATTGTTGCCGGTGAATACATCGGATCTGGAACCGTCGGCACAGGTTGCATCATGGAACTAAAACCTGAAAATACAGGTGGATGGATTCAAAAAGGCGATGTTGTCAGACTCGAGATTGAGCGACTAGGAGTTTTAGAAAACAAGGTTATATAGGGAGGAATAATGCCATTTTATCAACAAAGAGGAAACATACCCACTAAGCGTCATATTCAATTTCGAAATAGTGACGGAAATCTTTATTGGGAGGAGTTGATTAGTCGAGAAGGGTTCAATTTCATGTATTCCAATGTGTACCATATCCACGAACCTGCTGTTGTTTCGAAGGTAGGAAAATTTCAGGAAATCCATTTGGAAGCTTGGAATAATGAGCACCGCCATCACCATTTAAAAAGCAACAATCTTCAATCTGACGGTGATGCAATAACTGCTCGTATTCCATTATTTTTTAATGATGACTGCGTCCTTTCTAAAGCACATGTGAAAAAAAATATGAATTATTATTATCGAAACGGTCATTTTGACGAAATTATTTTTATTCACAATGGATCAGGGTTATTTAAATCTAATTTTGGAAATTTGGAAGTTTCATCAGGCGATCAATTGATTATTCCGCGGGGAATCATTTGGCAATTAGCTGTAAGTGAAAAATTGAATTTATTCATTGTTGAATCTTCCGGGCCGGTAGAAACCCCTGACCGCTACCGAAACCGGCAAGGACAATTACTTGAACATTCTCCCTTTAGCGAAAGAGATATTCGAACTCCAGAATTTGTAGAACCGCAAACTGATGGTCCTATTATTGTAAAAACAAGATTCAATGGCGGTTATCAAACCTATGAATATGCAACACATCCTTGTGATCTTGTGGGTTGGGATGGTTATTATTTTCCGTGGGTATTTAATATAAAAGATTTTATGCCAATTACAGGGAAAGTTCATTTGCCGCCGCCTATTCATCAAATATTACAATCTCCCGGGTTTGTTATTTGCAATTTTGTACCACGGTTGTTTGATTATCATCCAGAAGCCATCCCTGCGCCTTATGCGCACAGCAATGTAGATTCAGATGAACTCCTCTACTATGCAGAAGGAAAATTCATGAGCCGTAAAGGGATCGAAGAGGGATCCATCACCTTTCATCCAATGGGACTTCCTCACGGACCTCAACCGGGAAAAATCGAAGAATCTATTGGTGCTAAAGAGACATTTGAATATGCCGTAATGGTTGATACGTTTAAGCCATTGAAAATCACTACGGCCTCAAAAGATGTGGATGTTGACAGCTATCCCTATTCCTGGGCCGAAAATGAACAATGAAACATCGATCCTGTTTCAGAATTAATGCTCTGAAATGATTATCGATCCCGCGAATCAGTCTTTTAAGGACAATCATAAAATCATGATTGGTTCCATTGTGCCAAGACCAATTGCTCTTGTTTCTACACTTTCAAAAGACGGTACCCCAAATTTGGCGCCGTTTTCATATTTTAATGGTGTTTGTGCTAACCCGCCGACCATCATGTTTGCACCGAGTAGACGTGGATACGACGGAAAAGTCAAAGATACACTAAATAATATCCGCAATAATAAGGAATTTGTAATCAACATCGTGTCCGAAGGATTCGTAGATCAAATGGTGAAATGCTCCACTGATTTTGAACCAGACGTAAATGAATTTGATATTTCAGAATTAACACCGGCTCCATCAAAGAAAGTTGGGCCTTCGCTGGTTAAAGAATCCAAAGTCAACTTTGAGTGTGAACTCAATCAAATTGTAGAAATCGGAGACGGGACAGCCGGAAGCGGATTTATTGTAATTGGAACTGTGGTGTTATTTCATGTGGATGATTCTGTTTTTCAAGATGGCCGAATTAATCTCGAATCATTAAATCCTGTTGGACGGCTTGCAGGTAATAACTATACTCGCATAACAGATACATTTGAATCAATTCGGCAAATTAAGCCGGATAGATAAATCCAGATTAATAAAAAACCGCCCCTTTCGTCCCATACTGTTAAAGGATTGAATTGAAAGGTGATTGGAAAAAGTTGAAAAAAAACCTAAAAGAAAAAATCTATCAAGCCCAGTGTTTGGGAGATGTAGAACCGATTGAGTACATGGTTCCCTACCCAGACATTGCTGCTATAGTTGATGGTATGGTTATTAAACATGGTGACAAGCTTCTGTACTCAGATCTCGGTTGGACGCGAGTTGATGTTCACAATAGAATCAAGCAAACAGCAAATTGGCTAATGAGTCAAGGCGTAAATCCCAAAGAACGCGTGTTTCTGGAACCGATCCAATTTCCCTATGCTGAAATTCTCGCTTTTGCGATTTGGACATTAGGTGCATCTCTAGTCATTGCAGATTCTTCAATAGCAGATGAAGCCGCAAACATTACCGGTGCTAGTTTTAGCATTTCAGAAAATCCTTTTCCAAATTGCCTTGATGATCAACCTGAATCCTTCAATCCTACGGTTATACCTTTGTTAAAAGATGAAGCTGTCGTGTATTGCACAAAAGGGGGAAATATTCAATTGAGTCATTATAATGTTTTGGTAAATACATATGGAGTAGAAAAATCATTAATCCTATCCTCAGGATCAGTTTTGTTTTCTGATTTAGACGCGACATCGACTGCGTGGTTAGTATTGCAAACTATACTTCCTCTTTATTCAGGAGGATCTTTCTCGGAAAAAAACCCTAGCTGCTCTTTCGAAAAAGATTATGCCCTTCGATATGAGTGGAAGAAACTCGAAGATCTCTCAGAAAATGAAATCAGCATTTTACCTGAAAATACTGCAGTTTTATCGGTTGGACCCAATCCCATTCATATGACGGGAATTGAATATGAAAATGAAACATTAAAAATTGAAGGGCATTCCATCATGATGGGATATTTAGATGAGGAAAAAAATGAAGAACGTTTTCAGAGCGGATGGTTTTGTAAGAATATAAAAAATGTGTAATTTGATGGTGAAACTATTAAACCACATGCAGAGGACATTATGAAAATTCTATCATACTTTTTCTTTTTTAGCTGGTTTCTGGTAGCGCAGGATTCAGTTTCGGTTCAAGGGGAAAATGGCGGCACAGTTAAAACAGTTGAAATCACCACATATGACGGAAACATATTCTTAGGGGAAATAATTGACGAAACAGAATTTGACTATATCATGAAAACCAACAGCGGGATCGAAATCAAAGTCCCCAAAGCGCGGATAAAAGAAAAAGTGGATATGGTCATTACCGAAGTTAGTGGTGAAGTGTACCGGCCTGACCCGAATAAAAGCATGTATTTGTTTGCACCTTCCGCTTTCCCAATTGAACACAATAAATCTTACTGCCGTGATTTTTGTTTATTTTTTCCCTCTTACAATAGAGGATTCACAAATAGCATTTCCGTACAAGCAGGCGCATTTGTATTTCCGGGAATGCCAATTGAAGAGATTCCAATTGTTGCTTCTGGTAAATATTCTTTCCCGGCCAAGGGTAAGTTCAGGTTTGCGACTGGGATGATGTTCATCAAATGGCCGGATTGGGGTTCAGCCCAAGACAGTGAGAACAGTGACGAGGGTGGAATAACCGGATCTGGTTTTGCATTTTCTACTGCAACCGCCGGTGACCGATTCACCCATTTTTCGGCATCGCTTGGGTGGGGATATTCTTATCAGAATAACACTTGGGATTTCTCAAGTGATCCGATCATTGTTCTTGGTGGAAACTATAGAATGACTTCAAGTCTTGCCTTAGTTTTCGAATTCTGGAAACCGTCAGAAGCGGATATCAACGAGTCACCCATAATGACAGCAATTCGGTTTATCGGAAGAAAAATTTCCGTCGACTTTGGCGGTCTTTACGTTTTGGATATGGAAGGACTTCCTATGCCGTTGATGAATTTTACATATCACATGGATTAATCAGGCTAATCAGCCTAAATCACACATCACATCTTCTGCATGGGTTTTGACACTTACTTTTTCATACGCTTTTTCAATATTTCCATTTTCATCTATTAAATACGTCACGCGGGCAATACCCATATATTCTCTACCATAGAGTTTTTTCTGCACCCACGCATGGTAAACCTTAATCGTTTCCATTTCCGGGTCGCTAACCAAATAAAATGGGTAATTATTTTTCTCTTTAAAATTCAGCAATGCTTTAGGTGAATCTTTGCTCATCCCAATGATGGCAGTATTCCTTTTTTCAAATTGTTTGAATTCATCACGGAATCCTTTGCCTTCAGTTGTTCAGCCGGGGGTGCTTGCTTTAGGAAAAAACCACAGAAGCACTTTTTTCCCGGATAAATCCGATAGCTTCAATACTTCGCCGGAAGCTTCAATCAAAGAAAATTTGGGTGCCTTAGTTCCTATTCTTAGCATGCGCTAGTCTATTTATTCATTATTTTAGTAACAAGTTTTTTTTAAAAATAGAAAAAATAGAAGACCAGGGGAATCAATACTCCGATCCCGGTTAGCCATGCGCCACGTCCGGTAATTCCTTTTTTTCCTTTTAATACGAACAACCCTGTTACAGCTAAGAAAATAAGAACGATGGAAAAAATGTCAGCCATCCAAGTCCATAACTTTTTAGGATGATTCAAATGCAACGCATTAAATTCCTGTAAAATGGCTCTTTTTTGAATACTTTCTAAAGATACATTTCCATTGGATAAATTTACATCAAGCGTTTTGTTGTTTAAAAATATCCTGATATTATTTGGATCTATCATGAACGTGGATTCAATTTTTTCATCTAAATCCAGAGACTGAAGTATTGCATTTATATCTTTTTCATTGGGTGGAAGACTAACATTTGAAACGTCAATTTGATGACGTGAATTTTCAATTTTATAACTTGGATTCCAGTCTGCAACATGGTTTACTGCAATCCCTGAGACACCATAGATTACCGTTAATCCAACTGCCAAATAACCCAAATCACGGTGAAGTATGTTATTCCATTTCCTCCACTTCATCATTTATCAATGACTGCGCCAAGACCTCTTAATCGGTAAATGGTTTTATCTGATTCTGTTATTTTGTAAGAAGATTCATCAAATTTTTCACCAATTTCTTCCGCTTCATGCTTTTTCATTTTTAATGCTTGTTCATCTGAGAGAACTAATTTTTCTAGCGTTCCTTCTGCTACAACTTTTTTCCCTTTTGCTGTTACTGGGAATACAATAACACCGTCGTCCACTTTGACTTGAATAGTTTCATATTCTCGATCGCTTGAAACTTCAATCCAACACCCGCGCATTTTGCAAACATCAATAATAGTACCGGTGATTTGTACTTGTTTGTTTACATATGTTTCCGGTGCATCTAAAATGGATGAAACCGATGTGGGTGATTCAAGGGTAAACTTTTCCCCTAATGATTGCTGTGCAAACAAGATTGAAGATGAAAGTAGGATGATTGTAATGGAATGATGCATGTTTTACCCCCAATTATTGTATATAATATTACCAATTTTTATTTGATTATTAGAACGGTTTTTGATCCGAAACCGTTACCCAAAGATTAAGCTTCCCTCAAAATTGACATTTCATCTATGTAATGCCGAATCGTCATAATGGGATGATGCATCAACATACGTGGACCTGCAAATTTCATCACGAGTTTTATTTTTTCACGCATATCCGGTTTATAACAATGTACTTCGCACTTCGCACAAGTTGGTTTATCTTCATCAAATGGACAATGGATAAGGCGGTGCTTAGCGTATTCAGATAAATGGCTGCATTCGGAACAAAGATCGCTGGTCTTCTCATGTTTTTTCCTACAATATATTTGTATCATTGCATCCACAGTTTGCTTCTCCCTGATGCGCCGCGGATCATGTAACTGATTATTTTGTGAAGCGGTTGATTGTTTTTTATTCATGATATTGAATTCATAATTGCAATGCATTCTGCACCGAAATTTATGGAAGGAATCACTTGTATTTACATTCCTTTGAATTCGGACATCATTTTTAGGAAATCATCTGACCAAACTTTAAAGTTGTCCCGTTCAATTTCTGCTCGCATGGTATCCATAAGCGATAGATAATATTTCAAGTTATGAAGAGAGGCAAGTCGTAGTCCGAAAATTTCATTTACATTTAATAAATGACGGATATATGATCTCGAATATTGGGCGCAAAGTGGACAGGAACAGGATGCATCCACCGGATCCAAATCAGTTTTAAAGGTTTCATTTTTCAAGTTCAATACGCCATTTGATGTAAACACTTGTCCGTTTCGAGCATTCCGTGTTGGAAGCACACAGTCAAACATGTCCATCCCAGCACGAACAGATCGTACTAGATCGGTTGGCCTTCCTACTCCCATCAAATACCGCGGCTGTTTTTTTGGCAATGTTGAATCCAAGAATTCTATCATTTCAAACATGGCGCTTTTTTCTTCACCAACAGCCAATCCGCCAACGGCAATCCCGCACGTCGATAATGGAACCAAAGCTTCCGCACTTTTAAATCTTAGATCCTCGAAAACGCTTCCCTGTACAATCGGAAATAATGTTTGATCCCAATCGTGGATTGGACCGTACTTGGAAAGATAATCATTACAACGAATTGCCCAATCCGTCGTTCGATTAACTGCTTTTTGAACCGTTTTATAATCTGCATTCCCAATCGGGCATTCATCAAATGCCATAATAATATCCGACCCAAGTGATCGCTGAATTTCCATTGAAAATTCTGGCGTAAAATGATGACTGCTTCCGTCCAAATGTGACTGAAACTCAACCCCTTCATCGGAAATTTTATTCATCCTTGAAAGTGAATAAACCTGATAACCGCCGCTGTCGGTTAAGAGAGCACCCGGCCAATTCATAAAAGTGTGCAAACCGCCGGCTCGTTCAATAATTTTATGTCCCGGCCTCAAATAAAGATGATATGTATTTCCTAAAATTAAGTTTGATCCGAGTGAGGTCACTTCCTCAGGTGAAAGTGATTTAACAGCACCTTGTGTCCCAATCGGCATAAAAACTGGTGTTTTAATACTTCCGTGCTGAGTATCTAGCACGCCGGTTCTCGCTGATGTTCGAGAGTCCTGATGATTTACGGTAAATTTCAAAAGTGAATTATTTTAATTATGAAACAACAACTGTGAACCAAAGGGTAAAATAAATTACCAATCATATCCCATAGAAAAAATCCATTGAGGACGAGACGTGGTAAATCCGGGTTCTATATCCCATGCTGCATCTATTCTGAATAAATAAAGGAACGGTATTTTTACGCCAACGCCGAATGTCGAAAAAACCGGTGAAAATGAATCCGGAATGGATGTTCCGTATTTGTCTTGCAACATTGATTGATCGTTGAATTCATCCATAGAATCCCATGCAGCTCCAATATCCATAAATAGGATTCCATGGATGTTCCCAAAAATACCGCCGGAACCAAGCGCAATATAATCGATAAATGGAAACCTGAGCTCAATGTTTGCTAGCGCTACATTTTTCCCGTATCGTTCAGCAAATCGCGCACCTCTAAGGGGAAAAACATATTCTGATAAGTAAATATCTTCTAGAAATGTCCGGCTTGAATCAACAAGTAAATTCTGTTGCCATTGATTTGGATCTTGCTTACCGTTTGTTTCACCTAATCCTGCGAACCAAAGTCCATCTCCACCAAGATAATATTTTTGCGGATCATTTCCAATACTTGCCCCCAATGTTAATCTTCCGGCAAGTGTTACCCTTCTAGAAATCCTTTGATATTTCCGTAGATCAATGGAAAATGTGGTAAAATTAAGGGTTTTGGATCCAATACCGGGACTGAACCGGATCGTTGAATTTGTTCTAAATCCATCAACCGGTCCGGTATATCCATTTACGGAATTATCATAAATCCAACCGATATGCGGAGTTAAAATCGAAAAACCAAATGCGGTATCTAATGCAGTTGTATTGGTCCATGAATCAAGCTCAAAGAGGTCGTAATCAATAAAATTAAGAGATATCCCGCTTTCTAATCTGTTAAATCTATTAAACGGTCTCGATACATAACCGGATAATCCATAATGCCTGAGCCTACCAACAAGTTGATTCAAAAAACCAGTTTCTGGATAATACCGAATGCCTGCATCAAATAGGTTTGCGATATGGAACCCGGAAAGATAAAGATTGGTCCGATTTTTTAAATACGCGTAACTGAGATAATAATCGCTGTCTTTTAAGGTAAGCACCAGCTCGGTTCCCAAAATAATTTGATGATCACCCATAATATCACTAAAGGCAAACATGGCCATCCCGGAAGCGCCAAACATGGTATTGTATGATGGATAGCCTGTGGCAATATCAAGTGAGAATTTCGTTTTATAGGACTGAGAAATATATCCGCCATCTTCGGTTCGCAAGCTGTCCAGCCCAGTAAATAAATCAACATCAGCTTCTTCATTATTATCTTGATTGTTATGAACATAATCGGGAGCAAAAATGTATCTGGCAAAATCCCTACCACGACCACGGCGACCACTTCTATTTTTATCCTGTCGCAAATCCGCGAGTACATCCCCATCAGTTTCTGCAGAAGTAATAAACCCTGTCACTGGAATGTCTTTTGTTTCAAGATTGCTCGGATTCGTTAAAGTAAATACATCCCAACCTCTATCAGTATATCCGGAAAAAACCATCAATTCTCCGTTCGAAGAAAGACTGGGTTGAAAGATACCGGTCAAAACATTGGTAACCGTTTCAGCCGATCCGGTTGTCAAATCATGAGATACCAAATTCCACACACCATTTCTATCAGAAGTAAAAAATAGTTTTTGAGATTGGTCAATCCAAATTGGACCGTTTTCATGATATTTTGTGGAAGTAATCCGAGACATTGAACCGGATTCAATATTTAAGGTGTAAATGTCTCGTTGCCCATAATCGTGATCTACCATTTCAAATTCAGAATCTATCATTCCGAGCCGATCAGTTTGAAATTGATCTCCACGCGATGATACAAATGCAATTTCAGTTCCATCCTGATTCCATGCCGGATCAAAATCTGCAAAAAAATCATTTGTTAAATTTGTCAGCGTTTCGGTATCCAAATCATATATGTAAAGATCGCTGGAAGATTTATCATTACCAACAAACGCGATTTGGTTTTTTACAGGGTTCCACGCCGCAGTGAAAATGCCGTCTAAATCAAAGGGGATCTTTTCTCTTTTGAGTGTTTTCACATCGATAATATAAAGTGCATCTTGTTTCCCGGATTTTGCTGCAAACACTATGCGTTCATTATCAGGTGCCCAAGATATTCCAGGTTGGAGGAATTTCAATTCTTCAAAATCTAAGGATCGGTTTCCCTTTACGAGCCGTTTTATTTCTGTCCCATCAATCGCATCCAATAAATAAATATCTGTATGTCCCAGCCGATCACTTAATACCGCAATACGGCTACCATCCGGAGACAACGCCGGAGATAAATTCATGAAGTTTTTTTCCTTTTCATGATCCGTTAGACGTTTCGCGATATCTTCAATTTCATCCCTATCTTTCACGTCCGGCCAATATTCCTTCTTCAGATATTTATGCCATTGGTTAGTTAGATCTTCAAAATCCATTCCCAAAACACGCTTAAACCCTTTTTCTGTAGATTGGCTTGTGTGTATTTCCCAAAATATTTCCCCTATTTTTTCCCGTCCATACTTCTGGGCTATAAACCGCCATACCGATTGACCACCTTTATATGCTAAGAAATAATCCAATTCTTCAATGGCGGGAATATATTCGTTAATCGCAAGATCTCGTAAAATCATATCGGCTTCTGTGTCCCAATTCATAGACAAAAATTCTGCCAAACCTTCATTTGCCCAAAGAGGTAAGCGAGTTTTAACCTGCCGCGATACCATATTTTGCAACGACCCTCCATAAACCATATCATTAATCATTGCATGAACTAACTCATGGTGAATTACATGCCTAAATTGTTCATAATTACCTTCAAAAGGAATGACAACTCTATTTTTATACAATTCTGTTACGCCACCAACGCCTTCCACCATATAAGCTTGTGTTACATTACTTTGCTGGAAATCGTTGTGGGATAGGTAAACAATAATGGAAACACGATCTTTCAGGGTCCATCTCAAATGTTTTGAAATCTGTTCATAGGAATTCTCAGCCTCTTCGGCAGTGAATTTTGCGATATGTTTTTCATCTTGATAATAATAAATATCAAAATGAGTCGAAGAGATAAAAGACCAATCGAAAACATTATACTGAACTTTATTTTGTCCGAAAGATTGGGCAAGCCCACCCTGAGCGAACAAGCAAAGGATCCAGATTAAATTGAGATGTTTCATTCTTTTCATACCAGTATGATTCAACATTGGTTCCATGACAGTAATTTACGAATTCCTGACATTATTTAATGGTTTCTAGTATTGAATTCGCCTTAGAATAATGAAGTCTATTTCTCTGACGGATTCACTGATAGAAAGTTAATATAGATGATCTAATTATCAATACAATTCAATTGACTCGATGGAACGAGGTTTTTAGTTTCCGTTGCTATGGACTTACCCGTCTATTTTATTTCCGACATTCATCTCATGCTGGACAAATCCGAGAAGGAGAAAATTCGGCGCGAGAAACTATTCACCTTCCTCAGACAGGTAAGGTCAACAGGCGGCACCTTATTTATTGTCGGCGATATATTCGATTTTTATTTTGAATATAGAGATGTGATTCCAAAATCCTATTTCGATTTTTATCATGAATTATATCTTGTCAAGCAATCCGGTGTGGATATTCATTATATGCTGGGTAATCATGATTTCTGGGTTTTGGACTTTATTACAGAGGAAATCACAACACATACGTATTTTAAAGACACTTCATTTAACATAAACGGAAAAACATTTTACATAACGCATGGCGATGGGCATCTTTCTTGGGATCGTGGGTACAGATTGTTAAAATCACTTATCCAGAGCAAAGCCTTTATTTGGCTTTATCGGTATCTTCACCCTAACATTGGGTATAAATTTGGCAAATGGATTTCCAAAAAGGGTAAACATTATGAACACGATGATACTTATAACCGAAAGATATTAAACGATTTGAAGAAATTTGCTTCCAAACTTACGGAGAGCGGCACTGATTTTATTATATGTGGGCATTACCATCAGGCCACCATCACAGATATTGGTCCAGGTAAACTCGTTATTTTAGGAGATTGGCTTTCTATCTTCACTTACGGATTGTTTGATGGCAATGAATTTTCTCTCAACACGTGGAAAAATGATGTGTAAGCAAATCGTTTTAATTTTATTGGCAGGAAGTGTTTTATCCTTTAATGGTTGTTCTAAGATAAAGGGATTATTCGGAAAGAAAGATGTTACTGCAGAAATTAGTTTTGATGAAGTGGAGCGACTACGAATGGCATATCAGGAAGGTAAAATTCAGGCGCTTGAAGAGCTCATCAGCATTTATCACGACTCAAACCAACCGTTTGATTTCAGAATCGCCGCCGGTAAAGCATTAGCAGAAACGCATCATCCTACCGCCTTAAATGCTATCGCTCAAACTGTGGCAGATGCTGAAGCGATGGATTTATCTTTAATGAACACCTCAATTGAGCTACTCGCAACGTTTAAAGATAATCCAAAGGCTGCTGATGCAATGGTTCGCGCAATGCACCAAGTGGAAGAAAAAACAAATGAACTACATATGGCACTCATCCGAAATTTGAATAAAGTGCGGACCAAAGATCAAGTGTTTGCGCTATTAGAATTATATGAAATAAGTAAAGCAAATTTGAACCGAACAGAAAAACTTTTGACGGAAACACTCGGTGCTCTCGGAACTGCAGAAGTTGTTCCGATTTTACTTTCCATTTCTAAAGATCCGGAAATCAATGTTGGAATCCGAAACCGCGCCATAGAAATTCTGGGGAAAAAAGAACCGATGGAAGTAGCTACCGCATTCGCAGAACTGCTCGGAGATCCAAAAACCAATATGGAAGTGCGTGATTTTGCCTTTAATACGCTTGGCGGTGTGAAAGAAGAAAATCTGATACTTGCTCTGCTCCAGACTTACAATACGGGGAAAAAACAATACTTCAGCATGCTGAATACTGTATTAGACGCACTTGGAGAATTCAATGATGCAGAAGTGCGGCTTGCGGTAACAGAAATTGCATTAAATGAGGATTATTCTCCGGCGCTCAGAATGAAAGCTATTCAAAAACTTGGTGAATTTGGTGACAAGAACGTCATCCCAAAACTGCTTAATGTTCTAGAAACATCAGATAATTATATTTATAGGAATGCCATTATCAGATCGCTGGATGCCATGGGAGAATTGGAATCACATGAACAAACATTGAGACGATTGGCGTTTGAAGCGCATCTAGGAAAAACACAATGATGAGACAAATTACTCTACTCACAACCCTAGGTTTTTTGCTGGCGCAGGAACCTCTAGACAGTCTAAACACCGATTCATTAAGCTTGCAAGATATACCATCCATTGATTCAGTTTCAGCCGGCGAGGGTTCAGATCCGATCGTTCCTATCCCACCTTTACGGTTAGAAGATGATAAAGAACCAATGCTAGAAATGGGTGATAAATTTTTTAATTTTGAACCCCGTATAGACAAACTTGAAAGTGAAATAGATTCACTTAAAATGATGGTTAAATTTTACCAAAAATCTCAAGGTGTGCCATCCTTGGATGAAGCATTGCTCAACCTAATAAAAATCCCCCAACTCAGACATCGGGTTGAATTAACTAACGGAACGATTATTATCGGAGAATTGATTGAAGAAAATTTAGATTTTATCATTCTTCAGACCAGCCTTGGCCGTTTAAAAATTGATTCAGAAAAAGTATTACATATTTTCGAAGAAGAACCTGTAAGTGCAAAAATTGAAATATTTGGAGAACCTTTTGTAAATGCTTTCCCGGATAGAGAAGAAATTACCGGAATGGTAAAAAATACAGGTAAATCCAGAGCAGATTTTGTACGTGTTATTGCAAATCTCTGGACCAAAACCACTGACATTGCCGGAAAAGATTCTTCTTTTGTCAGCGGAACCGAAATAACCTATTCCACCGGCGTAATAACCGATTCTGCATTAGAACCGGGCGCCACTACACAGTTTAAAGTTATTGTACCCTTATCAGATGAAAATGATGTTGAATATCGGACCTACGACCTTCGCTGGGTCGAAACAGATTAAGTTAAAATAATTCCTACTTAAACGTATTAAGCGAAACCATAATTGCATTCTGCACGTGCATACGGTTTTCCGCTTCATCAAACACCACCGAATACGAAGCTTCCATAACACCGTCGGAAACTTCACGTCCGCGTTCCGCGGGAAGACAATGCAAAAATAATGAATCCTTCCCTGTTTTTTCCATAAGATTTTCATTGACTTGAAAATCCGCAAATAATTTTTCGCGCTCTTCAGCTTCATCTTTTTGTCCCATAGACGCCCAGACATCCGTATAAACTACATCAGCGCCATCTACAGCGGATGAAGGATCATGGGAAAGTTCAAATGTTGATTCGGTTGAATTATCTACCATTGCAATTGTTTTTGAATCCGGCTCAAACTCACTTGGACAACAACAGATAAAATGCATGGGAAATACACTTGCCAAATGAAGCCAGGAATGCACAATATTATTCCCATCTCCCATGTAGGTTATTTTTAAATCATCCAAATTGCCCCGGCGTTCCCAAATAGTCAGTATATCGGCCATTATTTGACAGGGATGGTTGTAATCCGTCAGTCCGTTTACAACAGGAGACGATGAATGCTCTGCCAGTTCCAACATATGGCTATGGTCAAAAAGCCTCGCCATAATCATATCGTTGTATCGAGATACAACTCGGGCAATATCTTTAATCGCTTCACGCTTTCCGATTCCGATGTCATTGGGTCCAAGAAAGAGTGCGTGCCCTCCCATCCATTCGAATCCTGTTTCAAAAGAAATGCGTGTCCGCGCAGACGGTTTGGCAAAAATCATCGCGAGAGATTGATCCTGAAACGGTTTGAATTTCTCTCTATTGTGGAACTTTATTTTTAATTCTTTTGCAAGATTTAAAAAATTCCAAACTTCTTCTTTAGAATAATCTGAAATGTGAAGAAAATGATTATGCATTATTCACCGATGAATCAGTTCATTAATAATTCAAACAATTTTGATTTTGCCGGTAAAACCAAGGTCGTTTTGTCATCAATAATCCTCTCGTACGCCTCTAACGTCCGCACAAATTCGTAGAAATCCGGATCGGAAGAGAATGATTTTGCATAAATTTCAAGTGCTATTGCTTCACCTTCTCCTCGAGTGGCTTGCGCTACTTTATAGGCTTCGGCTAAAATGATAGTTTTCTCTTTATCAGTAGTTGCTCGGATTTTTTGAGCTTCTTCCTCACCTTCAGATCTGAATTTATTTGCCTGTCGTTTTCGTTCTGCATCCATTCTAGCATAAATAGATTTTTCGTTTTCTTTTGGCAAATCAACTCTTTTAATACGGACATCTACAACTTCAATGCCATATTGCGCTGTAGCTATTTTACTTTCTTCGGTAACCTTTTCTAAAATGATCTCGCGATTCTCTGTGATAATTTCTGCCATATCATGTGTACCAATTTCCCGTCGAAGCTGGGAATACACAATATCATCAAGCCGGCTTAATGCGATAGGAATAGCTTGAACGGTTTTTAAGAAAGTGAGCGGTTCGATAATTTTCCACCGAACAAAATTATCAATGATTAAACTTTTTTTATCTCTACTCAACACTTCTTCAGGGGGAGAATCATATTCCAATAACCGATCGTCAAATCTGCGCAATTCCTGGAATGGAAATGGAAGTTTTACATTCAATCCGGGTTCGGTAATGGTGTGAACGGGTTTCCCAAGTTGAAGAACGACCACTTGTTCACGTTCATCTACAGTAAATACTGAAGTATATACAAACAGAACTCCTAATGCTATTAAACTAAGTATAATGCGTTTCATATTTATTTGCCTCCCTTAGGGTTAAGATTCAATAAATTTAAAACATTTCCGTCCTCAGAATCTGGAATCACTATTTTATCCGCCTTGGATAAAACGTTTTCTACGGTCTCAAGATACAACCGAGTTTTTGTGACGGCTTTTGCTTTTCTATACTCTTTCAACATGGAATTGAATTTTGCTACATCACCTTGAGCGCGACTAATTCGTGCTTCTTTAAATCCTTCAGCTTCTCGTAGTTGTGCTTGTGCCTCCCCCCGCGCTTTTGGAATAATATCGTTCCTGTACCCCTGCGCCTGATTGACCATTCTATTTTTATCCTCTTTTGCCGAAGCGACATCTTTAAAAGCCGCAATCACTTCCTTCGGTGGTGAAACATCCTGAAGCTGAACAGCTACAACTATAATACCTGTATCGTATTTATCCAAAATAGACTGTAACAGTTCTTTGGTTTCTTCCTGAATCATAAACTTCCCGGAGGTTAGAGCTTCATCAATGTTGTGACGCCCAACTACAGTTCTCAGAGATGCTTCGGACGCTTCCCTGACTGTTAATTCCGGTTTTACAAAATTAAAAGAGTACGCGACGGGATCCTTTATTTTGTACTGCACTATCATTTCTGCATCCACAATATTTTCATCACCCGTGAGCATGAGACTTTCTTGTGATATGGTTCGATATTGATTTTGCCCCACTGTTCGAAAACCAATTTCAATTCGCTTCACCTCTGTTACTTTTGGAGTTTGTACGGTTTCAATCGGGAACGGGAAATGATAATTAAGCCCGGATTGTGCTTGTCTTGTGTACTTCCCAAATGTTTGGACAACACCTATTTCATCAGGCCCCACAATATAGATTCCCGATAAAAACCAAAGCAACACACCAATCCCAATTAATGGAACAAGTCCTAACTTTAATAGTCTATCGGGGATATTCACTTCCTGATCTCCTATAATAATACGTCTAGCCATTTGTAATCCTTTCTATTGTTGAATTTGTCTGCGCAATCTGGCAACTGGAATTTTCAATTGATCCCTATATTTTGCTACGGTTCTACGCGCGACTGGGAATCCTTGATTATTTAAAAATTCCATAATTTCTTCATCCGTTAGCGGATGCGATTTGTTTTCCTTTTTTATAATATTTTTCACTTCAAGTTTAATCATTTTATTGCTGATTTCTTCTCCAGATTTAAGTCCAATCGATTCCGAAAAAAAGGACTTTAATTCGAATACTCCATAGGGAGTATCTGCATATTTCCCGCGTGTTGCACGGCTAATCGTGGAAACATCCATGGATATATCATCAGCAATATCTTGAAGTTTCATCGGCGAAATAGAGTTGATATTACCCTTAAAAAACTCAGGTTGCCTAAGCAAAATTGCAGTAGAAACGTTGATTAAAGTCTTTCTCCTTTGGTGTAAAGCATCAATAAACCATTCTGCAGAATTGATCTTTTTTTGTATAAATCGTTTCGCTTCCGCATTCTGCGAATTTTGTTTTGCCATCAATTTATAAGTACTGTTAATTCTCAATTCCGGTATCCAATTATCATTCGTCGTAACGAACCACTCGTCATCTCTTTTTGTCAGAATAACATCCGGAATGACCGTTTCATCCTTGGTAATTTGCTGGGCTTCACCCGGCTTAGGATTTAAACTGGAAATTTGGCCAATTGCCGTTGAAAGATCCTCTTTTGAGCAAGAAAGGGATTTTTCAATTATTTCATAACGATGATTCGCAAAATCATCAAAATGGTCGCTAAGAATTTGATGTGCCAAAGAACCGGTCTTGTTGTTTAGTTGAAGCAAAAGACATTCCCGTAAATTTCGAGCACCTAATCCTTTAGGTTCCAACATATAGATTTTGTTTAATGTATGATCAAGATCTGATTTTGAAATCTCGAATCTATCGGCCAATAGTTCCAAATCAGTCGATAAATAACCTCGTTCATCCAAATTCCAGATAATGTCTTTTGCTATTTCCAGTTCTTCCGTACCCATCCCAAGTAATTCAATTTGTTTGATTAATCCAGCGATAAAATCAGGTCGATCAGGAAGCGGAAGATCTAGCGATTCCTCTTTTCTGGGAGCCGTATAGCCCGGTTCATAATCATCCATTTCTTCATCCCAATCCACCTCGTCTTTACCATCTGTGTCTAATTCGGAATCCTGATCTAATTTTGATTCTTCTTGCTCAAGCGTCGGATTATTTTCTAATTCTTCAATAATACTATCCTCAAGATCTGCCACATTTTTTTGCAACATTGTTGCTTGAAGAATTTGCTGCGGAGTCAGCGATTGTTTTTGGCGTAGTTGTTGTTGAAGTTTTACCATTAATTCAGTTTGAATTTTTCGCCCAAATAAAGGCGGCGCGCCTCTTCATCATTGGCTAATGATTCCGATGTTCCGGATTTGAGAATTTTACCCTCAAAAAGAAGATAAGATCGATCCGTGATGGAAAGCGTTTCTCTAACATTATGATCGGTGATTAAAACTCCAATATTTCGTTTTTTAAGAGAATGAACAATCGATTGAATATCTTCCACTGCAATTGGAT
This sequence comes from Candidatus Neomarinimicrobiota bacterium, assembly GCA_018651745.1. Lineage (NCBI taxonomy): Bacteria > Pseudomonadati > Fidelibacterota > Fidelibacterota bacterium. The sequence continues at coordinate 29,202 of JABIDL010000010.1, forward strand.
CTACTCCCGCAAATGGTTCATCCAAAAGAATGAAATCCGGATCCAAAGCAAGAGTCCTACTGATTTCAACTCGTCGTCGTTCGCCCCCGGATAGGTTGTTCCCTTTATTATTTCTCAAATGGGTAATACTTAAATCTTCTAATAATTTTTCTATCTTTTCTTCCTGAGCGTCTTTATTAAAAGAACTCATTTCCAGCACAAGTTTAAGATTTTCTTCTACTGTTAATTTCCCAAAAATGGAGGGCTCCTGAGCCAAATATCCGATTCCTTTTCTGGCGCGACGATACATAGCTTCGTTGGTGATATCATTTTCATTTAACAAAATCTTACCTTTTGTAGGTTTGATCATACCGGTGATCATATAAAACGTTGTGGTCTTTCCAGCTCCGTTTGGACCAAGCAAACCTACAATTTCACCTTTGCGGACTTCTAGGTCAACATTGCTAACCACCAAACGCCTCCCGTATTGTTTATACAGTCCTTTTGTACTTAGGATTTGTTTCTCAGTCATCATTATTATCCTGTCCAATGACTCCGGATGGCTTTAAAATTTTCCAGTATTCTAGTCCCATATCAGATTCAAAACCAACACCGTATAATGTGTCTTTTTCTTCTGTTACAACCATTACTGAATCATTCGTGAAAACTAATTCTTTTCTATTGTCCCATGAAAGAGTATCTGTAAAAAGAGTTACGCCGCTGTCAGATACCACAATAACTTGTCCAACTGCTTTCATAGAATTTGTTTTTTCGTCCACTGTTGCAAATTGAGATAAAAGATTACTTGTGTGATTTTCATTGTCATCAAAAAAGTCTATGTCAACATTTTGGTCTAAATTGATGAACTGACGATCATGGAATTTTTGTAAATGTCCCGATTTCACAACAGCGCGGCGCAATCCTTCATCCGTCAAAGTGATTGTAACCCCCCAGCTTTCCTGGTCGGGGATTTCTCTGCGGGAATACTCCATCGAATTTTCGGGGAGTTCCGAACATCCTATCAGAATAAATAATACGAGTGAAATTCGGATCTTAAACATCAAGTTATATTTGAAGCAGATTTCATAACTTTGTTAATATTAAGATTGATCAATAGTCTTTCTTAACGCAATCAACGCTTTTTCGTAAGTGTTTGTTTCATTAAGAATCCAAGTTACTGCTTCTCGAAATGCTCCGTCACCACCGTTTGTTTTGGTTATATAAATAGCAATTTCTTTAACGGAATCTACTGCATTGTTTACAGCAATCGGCACCCCCGCTAACTCCATCACTGGGATATCAATAAGATCATCACCAATGAAAGCTATATTTTCATCCTTGAGATTGTGTTTTGATTTTATCTCTTCGTAAGGTCCGATCTTATTTAGAGAACCATTATAAACATCCTCAATGTTGAGTTCCTTAGCGCGTTCTTCAGTCGCATCAGAATATCTTCCGGATATCATGGCGGTTTTTAAATGGGCTGCACGTGCGATCGCCACACCGGCACCATCAGAAACATTGAAACGTTTTAATTCCATTCCGTTAGATCCTTTGTAAATAGAACCATCGGTTAAAACGCCATCTACATCAGTTATCACCATTTTAATTTTTGTTAATTTTTTATGTAAATCAGACATGTTAATTAGATAGCAGATCGAATCCGTTTTAGAGATTCTAGTAATTCACCAAGTTTATTAAGAGGCCATTGGGTAGATGCATCGGACTTTGCTTCATCCACATTATCGTGAATTTCCATAAAAATTGCATCAGTTCCGGCGGCAACTGCAGCGCGAGCCACAACCGGAATAAATTCTCTCATTCCGGACGTCCCATCACCATTTCCGCCCGGTAGTTGAGCGCTATGAGTTGCATCAAATATAACGGGATAATCAAATTTCTGCATGATTGGAATAGACCTCATATCCGAGACTAAATTATTGTATCCAAACTGATGCCCGCGTTCTGTTAGCAAGATCTTATTCGTGCCGGATTCTTTCAGTTTTTCCACAATATTTTTTGCATCCCATGGAGACAGGAACTGACCTTTTTTCACATTAACGACACTTTGGGTTTTTGCAGCTGCAATAAGTAAGTCTGTTTGCCGGCATAAAAATGCGGGTATTTGCAAAATGTCAGCAACTTCAGATGCTGGTTTTGCCTGTTCTGCATTGTGAATATCAGTTAAAATTGGAACATCAAATTCAGATTTTACTTTTGAAAGAATCTCTAATCCTTTTTCAAATCCAAGACCTCTATAAGAATGAATAGATGTTCGATTTGCTTTATCAAAAGAGCTTTTAAATACAAAAGGAAAACCAATTTTTTCAGCAATTTCCTTTATAGAACTTGCCATTTTGAGAGAATGTTCCAAACTTTCAATAACGCAAGGACCTCCTATCAATGGCATAGGGTCTTTCCCGAATTCTATGGTTCCAACGGATACGATATTCATGTCAGCTAATTCTATTCTTGTGCTTTACTGAAGCAGCAACAAAATCTCTGAACAGCGGATGCGCCTTATTTACTCGGCTCTTCAATTCCGGATGAAATTGGCTTGCAACGAACCAGGGATGATTTTGAAGTTCTATCATTTCAACCAAGTTTAGTTCCGTATTTAATCCTGAAAAAATCATCCCAGCATTTTCTAGTTTTGTCCTGTAGCGATTGTTGACTTCCCATCTATGGCGGTGGCGCTCAGAAATCTTCTTTTTTGAATAAGCGTCATACGCTTTTGTACCGGATTTTATCTCGCAATCATAGGCACCTAATCGCATAGTTCCACCTTTTCTACGAATTGCTTTTTGTGACTCCATTAAATCAATCACCGGGGTTGGTGTAGATTTATTGAATTCAGTACTGTTGGCTTTTTCTAATCCACAAACATGTCTTGCAAAATCAATGACAGCACACTGAAGCCCAAGACAAATCCCCAAGAAAGGAATATCATTTTCACGTGCATATTTACAAGATCTGATTTTACCCGCAGAACCACGTGAACCAAACCCGGGTAACAACAATATTCCGTTTATTTCTTTAAAAACTTTTGCCGCATCATTATCATTTTTAATGTTTTCTGTATCAATCCATTCTATCATGATTCGAGCATCATTTTCAACTCCCGAATGAATAAATGCCTCCAACACACTTTTATAGGCATCGGGCAATGCATTGTATTTCCCACACATTGCAATTTTGACTTCGTGTTTCGGGTTTTTGTATCTTGAAATAAATAATTCTAATTCTTCAATAACAGGGGTGCGATCTAACTCAAGCCTTTCTGTAATAAATTCGCCCACTTTTTGTTTTTCAAAAACTAATGGCACTTCGTAAATACTTTCTACTTCCTTTCCTTCAATTACATGACTTGCTGGAACATTACAAAAAAGAGCAATTTTATCGCGGATACTTTTTGTTAATTTATAATCTGAGCGACATAATATCATATCTGGCGCCAATCCAATTTCGCGAAGTTTCATGACCGAATGTTGGGTGGGTTTAGTTTTCAACTCCTCGCTCGCTTTAACATACGGCACAAGAGTTACATGAACAATTAAGTGATTGCGGTAACCGACTTTTACAGACATTTGGCGAATAGCTTCCATAAATGGAAGACTCTCAATATCACCAACGGTACCTCCAACTTCACAAATTACAACATCATATTTTTTTGGTGTATTCACCGCAAGAATTCTTTGCTTTATTTCGTCCGTGATATGGGGAATGACCTGTACCGTTTCACCTAAATAATCTCCAGATCGCTCCCGGTCTAGAACTGTGTGGTACACCTGACCGGCAGTAGCATTGTTATTCTTACTCATATCAACATCAATAAATCGTTCATAATGACCGAGATCTAAATCAGTTTCTGAACCATCATCCAGTACAAATACTTCTCCATGTTGATAAGGGTTCATTGTCCCCGGGTCCACATTCAAATATGGATCCAGTTTAAGAATAGTCACTCTAAGACCAGCGCTTTTTAAAAGATATCCGATGGATGAAGCAGCAATGCCTTTTCCTAAACCAGAGATGACACCTCCAACAACAAAAATATATTTTACAGGTTTAGCCATTGAATTCAAATTCTAATAAATCTTCTTCAGTATCAATCCCATAGTGAGGGTAATCGGTAATTATTGTATGAATGTTAATACCATTTTCCAAAGCTCTCAGTTGTTCTAACCTATGAATTTTTTCAGATTCAGTGGGTGGTAATTGGATAAACTGATTTAAACAATTTTTTGTAAATCCGTACAATCCAATGTGTCGAAAGTAACCTGCAGAACCCCAATTGCTGGATTCTCGTGTAAATGAGACTGCAATTTGATTTTCATCCAAAAGAGTCTTCACGACATTCGGATTTAGGACATCATTCGCTGTTAAAACTGTAGAAACTACTGTCACCATAGAAATGTTGGACTCAGACAGTTTTTCAACCATAGCATCCAAAATCTCAGGCTTCAATCCCGGTTCATCTGCCTGAATATTGATGATAAAATCGGCATTATTTTCTGACAATACCTCCCCAACTCGGTCTGTCCCCGATGTATGATCTTCTGATGTCATGACTGTTTTTAATTTATAGGATTTAAGCGCGTCTTGGGTTTCTTTATTGTCGATTGCAATTAAAATTTTATCCAATTTTTCTGATTTTTCAGCTTGTTCTGCAACAATAGCAACCATCGGTTTCCCTTGAATGGGGGCAAGAATTTTTCGAGGAAAACGTGTAGAATTCAGACGAGCCGGTATTACGCCAATGGTAGTCACTTGGACGACCCTTTTTCAGTTTTTTGGATGACGGGCGGAACTGCAACATGCCCATGTTTTGATTTTGGTGCAAGGCTCAAAACAGTTTCCTGATCTAAAGACTTCTCCGGTTTATCTTCCCGAGTGTTATTTGCAAGATCAAGCACATGGCTTAGTGGCCCTACTCCGTCAGTATCTAGTTCGTTTAATTGATCCATATAATTCAAGATTTTATTAAATTGTTCCGTAAATAAAGGGACCTCGTCATTTCGAAGAGCTAGCCGTGCAAGCTCAGCAATTTTTAAGACGTCTTCCTCTGTGACTTTTTGCGAATTTGACATTAAATGGGAACCGTTACAAGAGGTGAAGTTAGGCTAAGACCCGTTCTCGTATCAAGCGAAAGGATTGACGAATTTAGAATAGAAGTTTATCCTTTTTCTGTAATAAATAATCCATAGCAGCTTCGTGTGAATTTTCAATTTCACCATTCAAGATAGCAGATTCAATCTCCTTTTTAATTTTTCCAACCACTTTGCCTTCCTTTAAGTCACAGATTTTCATAATCTCTTCCCCGCGTACCGGTGACTGAAATGCTTTCATGGCGTCTCTTTCTTGGACATTCCGCATTCGCTCTTCTACGCGCTCGAAATTCCCCATATATTTTTCTACCAATTTGGGGTTTTGGCTAGTGATATCCGCCCGACAAAGTTTCATTAAATCATCAATTTCCTCTCCCGCTGCTACCATCAACCGACGTACAGCTGAGTCCGTCACATTTTTTTGAGCAAGTGCAATGGGTCTAAGATGAAGTCGAGTTAATTTTTGAAGATAATCTTTTAAATGATTAGAAAGTTTCATCCGTCTTGCCATTTTGTCAACCATTCGTGCACCAATTTCATCGTGGCCATGGAATGTATATCCTTTATTCTTAACCAATCTGCGAGTCCTCGGTTTTGCAATGTCGTGAACCAGCGCAGCAAATCTCAATTCCGGTTTTTCAGAAAGAGCCGCTGCGTTATCTACAACCTGAAGAGTATGCGTATAAATATCCTTGTGATGCCATTTGCTAGTTTGCTCAAGACCTACCATTATATCAATTTCGGGAAAAACAAATTTCAGTAAACCTGCAGATTGCAAAATTCGCAAGCCAATGCTAGGTATTGGCGATGCAAGAACCTTCATTAACTCAGTCGTAATTCTTTCTTGAGAAACAATAGAAATTCGTTCTGATTGTTTTGCCATCGCTTTCAAACATTTGTCATCCAATTCAAAATTCAGTTCCGAGGAAAAATATGCTGCCCTCATCATTCTCAATGGATCATCAGAAAAAGTTTCATCCGGGCTTAAGGGTGTTACCAGCCTCTTTGACTGTAAATCCACAATTCCCTGAAATGGGTCGATTAATTCACCAAAATTAGTTGGCATTAAATTTATTGCCATTGCGTTGACAGTAAAATCTCTGCGTCTGAGATCTGTTTGGATATCAGCTGGTTCTATTTTGTGTGGATTGCGAGAATCCTTTTCATACGCCTCTGTCCGTCCACCTGTAACTTCAATCGGATAGGGATTACTGGGAATATGTGCTGTATCGAATTTTTCAAATGTGACTACTTTATTAATCCCAAGTTTTTTGGCAATGAGGTTTGCCATTTTTATTCCGTCACCTGTCACCATCAAATCAAATTCCTTTACAGGCCTTCCCAAGAATAAATCACGCACATAGCCGCCAACCACGTATATATCCATTCCGGATTTTTCTCCGAGCTTCCCCAATAACTCAAGAATTTCAGTAGCTTCTTTATTTTTCTTGATTAGATCAGTTAGATTTGCCATGCTAAAAATTACACGTAAGTTTTCAAAATTTGAATGATTGTTGCCCCGATCCAACTTTTGTATTTTCCAGTGAAATGAAAACGCAAATCAAACCAATCCGGATATTAATCGCATCCTTTTTGTTTTCTGTTACATTAGCCCAATTTGGGAAGATAAGTGTAACACTGAACGACAAGCTTTTGCGGGGAAATGAACGTCAAGAAATAACATCACTTGCAGTTGAGATTCAAAGATTTTTTCAACTTTCTGTATGGGATGATGATTGGAAAAATCTCAATATTCCCTTGAATATCCAACTAATTTTTGAAGGTGCTGTTTCTAAAGGATCACAAAATACCTTCCTTATTCAGGCGTTATTTTTTACCAATACAGACCAGAGATTTTTTGACAGTTCGGTTCAATTTTATTATAATTCCGGTGGAACCATTTTTTATGATCCCGTCCAATTTGATCCTTTAGGAGGTTTTCTTGCTTTTTATGCACATCTCATTCTCGCAGGAGAAATGGACACATATGAACCTTTACGAGGAACTCCACATATAGAAAAAGCTAGGACCATCGCATTAAGAGGCGTTGGGTCGGATTATTCGAATGGTTGGGCATCGCGAACGAAAATGATTAATGATATTACCTCAAACTCTGCTTTTCGTGAAGGAAAATTCAGTTACTATTATGGGATGGAACTGTTCAAATTAGGAGAAACAGAACAGGCTCTTGAAGAGTTCCAAACCATGATGAAAAATTTTGAACTGGTCTATGAACGTTTCCCTAGAGCTAGAACGCAATACTTCATAAAAGCACATGTCGAAGAGTTAACAACAACTCTAACCACCCTTCAACAATACCCAATCCTGATAAGATTAAGCGAAATGGATTCTGGAAGCGCTTCGGTGTTGCTTAGGAATATGGTAAAAGAAACTAAGAATTAAACAGAAAAATTTTGACTTTCTGCCGTGTTGAGCCAATCGCTTAGGCTCTGGGCATTTTTATCTTTGTCAGATAATACCGGATTGTCAATCGGCCATTCTATACCAATTTCCGGATCGTTCCACAGAATACCTCCTTCGCCGGCAGCATTATATTCTCCGGTACATTTATACTGAATTTCTGTTATTTCACTTAAAGAACAAAATCCTCTGGCAAATCCAGCTGGTGCATAAATTTGCACTTTATTTTCTTCATTTACTTCACGCCCAACCCATTCACCCAAGGTTGGCGAGCCATGCCGGATATCCACCGCAACAAGAAATGCACAACCACGTGTTACTCGCATGAGTTTTCCCATGGGTGGATTCCACTGGAAATGAATACCTCTAATAACATGCTTCGAAGAACGTGAATGGTTATCTTGTACAAATTCCTTTTTAATTCCAAAATCATTAAAGACCGATTTCTTAAAAGCCTCCATAAAAAATCCGCGATCATCTGCTAATACATTTGGCTGCAGGACAATTAATCCATCTATGGGTGTTGTTTCAACCTTCATCATATTCAATTATTTAAATAATTTTTCAAATACTCTTATATTATAATAATTATCTGAATCAAAATCAAATCCCTCAGGAAAATTTTCTGCAAGTTCAGATAAAACAGATTCGATAGAACCCTTAAACGTTGCACCTAAAACATTTTGGGCCTTTTGGGTGGTTACCTTATAATTCCGGAAATCTTCGATACTTTTAATATCCATATCAATTTTCATTCCAAATTTTTGTGACAGAGTTTCCCAAATCCTATCAGCAACTTGACCCACGGTAAAATTTCCTGATGCAACATTAAACACACCACTAATTTGGGAATCGGCCTGAATAGAACGAATGTAAACCATCACTGCATCTTCAATCGCAAGAATCGGCCTCCAAATAGAAGGATTGTTGACTGTTATTTTTTTCTTTGTCATTGCCGTCATATACATTGTGTTAATAATAAGATCAAATCTCATTCGCGGGCTGTATCCGGAGACTGTACCTTGGCGAAGGCAGATAACAGAAAAAGAATCATCCTGAAGGTGAAGCGCGCCAAACTCTCCCTGTAGTTTTGAAATTCCATACGGATACGAACATGTGACGGGATCTGTTTCGCCGTACAATTGATCGGCAGCATAACCATACACTGAGCATGAATCAGCATATATGTAGCGTTTTACACCAGCCTCCTTTGCTATGTAGGCGAGGTAACCCGGGGCAGCTGCATTGGAAATAAAATTTGTGGACGGCGAAAATTCAGCCATCGGGTCATTTGACACTCCACCCAAAAATATGACTTGATCAAACCCTTCTAAATCTTTTGCGGTCAGATCAAAAATATCCTTTTCAATTAAATTCACTCCTTCTGGTAAATGGTTCCCAAACCACATCAAATCAGCAACAGTAACATCGTAATGATGAACCAATAAATCCGGGGCCAACCTCGATCCTATATATCCTGCACCTCCAGCAACAAAAATTTTCATGAATCCGAATCCTTATTTTTTATGGTTTTTAATCGATCTAAATTTAATGACGTATCAAACGGCACCTTAAAAGAAACATCATCCCGCATTAATTCCCCTACATCTGTTTTTCCAAGCTTAATAGCAAGATTCTTTACTGTTTTTCGTTCGGTGCCAACGTGAATTGTCCCGGTTAAATCTTCTCTGAAAGCAACATCCAAAATCATGGGAGTTATCACCTTGACTGAATCCCGTGAAGTAAATTGATCAATAAAAGCTTTGTCATGCGGAAAAACTTGCTCGCAAAATGAAGTACGGATGATGAGGGATTTAGCATACATCTTAACCGAACATTCTCCGCCAAGTTTTGACCATGCATACAGGTTTTGTGGATTTAAAGCATCATCTTCAGAATAATTCCCACGATCTCCTGAAAATACGTAATCAGTTGAAAGATATACCAATCGTAAATCATGTTTTGAACAAACTCGCACGATATTTGCAGTACCGATAATATTTGCAGAGATTGCTCTCATCGGTTCTTCCTCAGCTTTAGGAGGCGATGTAAAAGCTGCAGCGTGGATTAACGTGGTACATTCTGATTTAGAAATCCATTCATCCATCGCACCATAATTTTCTACATCAAATTGATCATGCGGCGGTGCTTGAATTTCCGGTACCTGATTTTTTATCTCAGTACCTAAAAGTCCACTTCCGCCAGTGAGGATAATATTTCGGAAATCTATTGCCATACGTCATTGAAAGTTAATTTATGGCGTAGAAAATAATCAATCGCTAAACTTCGATGAAGCATAAGATGGTCCAGTGAACCATCGTCTACTTTTCGAAGCGACTGAACATCATTACGCTTAGTTCTGATTATTGGAAACTTTTTTATCAGCCATTTATGTGCCTCTAAGACAGCTGTAGTTTTCTCAAAATCAAATGTTAAAATGGCTTTAATTACAACCAAATAATCCAATAAAAATCGAAAAGGAAGCAAATATGCCAGCCGTTTTTTTGAGTAATTTTTCATCATCATAAATACGCTATTCCGGTGATTCCAATACACTTTCATAAAGCTGTCCGGTTTAATTGTTCCACCGGCATAATGGTATATCATCGAATCGGTTCGAATTCGAAGCCGGTACCCACCCAGTAGCATTCTCCAGCAAAGGTCAATTTCTTCCATGTGATGAACAAAGTCATCATCCAAACCGCCGATTTCATCAAGAACACTTTTCCGAATTGCTATCGAGGCGCCGGAAGCCCAAAATAAATCTCTGTTCTCATCATATTGACCATTATCTTTTTCGATAGTGTAAAAAACGCGACCCCGAAGAAATGGAAATCCGTAAATATCCATGAATCCTCCAGAAGCGCCGGCATACTCAAATTCATCTCTGTTGATCATATGCCTTATTTTGGGTTGAACGGCAGCAATTATTTCATCGGATTGAAATTCCTCAATAATTGGCTCAAGCCAACCAGGTGTGACTTCAACATCATTATTCAATAACAAAACATACTCACCGGAAGCATGTTTAATGCCTAAATTATTTCCAGCACTATATCCGATGTTCCCACCTGCTTCTATAATTTTAACTTTCTGATAATTCTTTCTTACAAAACGGACACTTTCATCATCAGACGCATTATCCACCATCAACAATTCAACATTAGAATAGGTCGTTTTGTAGAGCGAATCAAAACAGGTCTTCAGAAAACGAAGCCCATTATAATTCAGGACAATGATTGAAATGTGGGGAATTTTTTCCACGATTAATACCAAAAGGGTTTAACCCTTCTTAGTGAAATTATAATCAGCTATTCTCAATTTGTTTTCGGATTTCATCAAGCAAAGATTTGGCTGATTTATCTTGAGGATATTCCAATAGCCACTCTTCAAGCAAAGCTGTTGCATCATCATATTGTTTAAGTTCTTGGTAATTTTTGGCTAAAAATGTTACAACAGTCGGATAGTAAGATTGCCAATTTTTCCACTTTCTTTCCAAACCCTTGTCCGATGAATATCCTCGTAATCTCAATGCTCTTAAATCGGTGTGGAGGTTAGAAAATACTCCCGCACTTTTCTTATAATTTTTCAAAACTGTCATGTATGTTCGTCCATACTCGATCCTATCCTCAACCGTCAAATCGTTTCGATCTAAGAGCATTCCTAAAATAGAATCAAGTTGGGCACTTTCTCCAACTTCACCAAGAATTCGGGCCATTTGATAATGCAATTCTTTGGATTCCATCGGAATGGTATTTTCAGGGATATTTTCACTCATTTCATTGATAATTTTAACTACCTTATTCTTGGATTCTTCAATTTTTTCAGGATTTGAATTTTTCTTCCCACTCAGTTTTCTTGAATTAAAATAATGATGCGCCGCTAATTGCATATAAGCACTTCTGTAATTCTGCATCAATCGAATGACTTGTTTATTATAGTAAATATCATTGTTTCCCATATTTCTGAAAAGATAGGAATCACTTGGACCTCGAGACCAAATTCCGCCTTCTGCATCCTGCCAATCTTTGTTTGAAAACCCTCCATCCCAAATTTGACGGCTTACATCAGAAACTAGCAAATCCTCCATTCGATCTGCATTAATTGGATCTTGCGGATAGTTTACTTCATGGCTTTGAACTCTATAAACTAGGCCTTCCATTTCAAGGAACTTCTCAAGTCCAACGCGATTGCTTGCAGGAACTGTGACCGCAAAATATACAGGATATTTCCATTTAGAATCGTTTAAAATTCTTAAAATCATGAGATCTTGAACACGCAAAGCTATATTAGCATAGGTGGGTTTTACTTCCCATTCAATGTATCCTTTTTCATTCTCAATATCCTTTGGAACCATTATTCTGACATTCTTTTTCTCCCATCGGGTGAGACCGGTTGAAATTTTAGATATTTGACCATCAGAAATGTCTAAAAAACTTTCCAATTCCCTTTCTTTCCCCTCAAGAGTTGCAGTCCTGCGCAAATCTCTAAGCTGCTTGATATACCACCCGGTATTCAATAAGCTCAGATTTGCAACGGTAACATCTGTCCGTACTTTTTCTACTTCCTGAAGGTACCACAATGGAAAAGTATCGTTGTCTCCATTGGTAAAAAGGATTCCATTTGGCTCACAGGATTGCAAAAGATTATAAGAGTAATCCCAGGCAACATAATTCCCGGCTCTGTTATGACTTTGAAAATTTGCCACGGTCATCACTCCCGGCATCAGAAAAATGAATGCCATCATAGTCCCTGCCGAAAGTCGGAACGACAATTCTTTATTCTTAATTTTCTTTTCAATTAATTCTGAAACCGCAGCAACGCCTGCGCCAATCCAAATAGAAAATGCAAGAAAACTGCCCACATAAGAATAATCCCTTTCCCGAGGTTGCGGATTATCTTGATTGATATAAATAATAATCGCCAAACCGGTCATCAAAAATAATGTTAACACTGTAAAGGCTTGCTCAGGATCACGTTTAAAATGATATATCATTCCCCAAATTCCTAAAACCAAAGCAAAAGGAAATCCAAATTGAAGCCAATCTACGCCATCTTCTCGAGCATTTGCTCCTATCTCAGAAACTTGAACACCGTGACCATCATTTGGACCTCGGCCCGCAAACTGCCATAAAAAATACCTCCAGTACATTTTATTTACTTGATAATTCCAAAAATAACCCCATTGCTTTTCCAGATCATGAAATTTGTATTTTCTTTCCTGTCTGGAAGAGAAATCTCTGCGAATTGGCCTACCGCGATTATCGCGCACAATTACATCCGGATTTCCAACAATCTCAGTTTTGGGTTTCATTTTAGGATATCGTCTTGGGAACTGGAAAAAGGCTCCATACTGTTTCCGTTCGAGATAAGCAATAGCTCGCTCAACCGTTTCCGGATTATTTTCATCAATGTTTGGATTCTGACCCGAGCGAACAAAAATTACGATATAGCTGGAGTATCCAATTAGAATGAGGAAAATCGACGTAATACATAAAGACATTAGCTGATGCCTTTTCAAAATAGACCAAATCATGAGTCCTGTAAGAAATATAAATGATATGGCTACCCCTATAAGTCCAATTACGCTGGCAAGTTGCGGAAGTCCTTTAATAATTCCATTATGGATTACCACAAAAATAACTCCCGTAACACCTACCATTATCATGAAGGTTTTCCATTGAAATTCCATTTTCCGGTAATAAAAAATCAGACTAATAAACGGAAGAGCTAACAGATTCAATAAATGTATTCCGGTTGCCATGCCAATCATGTAGGCGATAATCAAAATGTAACGTTCATGCCCGGACTCATCAGCTCGCTCAGCCCAATGAAGAATCAACCAAACTACGATTGCTGTAAAAAAAGTACTTAGAGAATATACTTCTGCTTCCACAGCATTGAACCAATGGCTGTCCGAAACTGCAAACGCCATTGCTCCAATAAAGGCACTACCGAAAACGACTAAAGCATCTGTTTTGTTTTGGACAGATCCTCGCCAATGTGTGATAAATTTTACGGTAATTAAATAAAGCAGCATCACAGCAAGAGCACTAAAAAATGGAGACATTAAATTCATACGATAGGCAATATCTGCATTGATTGGAATCATCGTAAAAATTCTTCCTAGTAGCAGAAACATTGGACTGCCGGGAGGATGGGGAACACCCATGGTATAAGATGTGGCAATAAATTCACCACAGTCCCAATAGCTCACCGTTGGCGCCATCGTAAAAAAGTAAACACCAAAAGACAATCCAAGAGCAAGGATTGCAATCAGCCTATTGAGTCTAAGGTAGGGTGTAGAAATCATTTGTCCGACTTTTCTTTTTTCTTAGAGTTTTTTCCACTTTCATCATTCTTTTTCTCACTATCATCTTTTGCTGATTCTGATTCAGTTTCATCGTCATCTTTGGATTCTGCATCGGACTTATTATCACCTTCCGTGTTAGCCATATCCTCTTCTATTGGTTCACTCTTCTTGTTTTTTTCATCAATAAAATTGAGCTTTAGTTCGCTGACACTGTGAGAAAGGAACTGGATTTCCCACTCAGACAAATTACCGGTCATCTTTTTTTGTAGCATGTCTAACAAATCAATATAAAAACTGGCTTGTTCTAAATTGTGTTCCAATGCATCTGAAACAGGGTTTTTAACCTTACCCATAGATATCCATGCGCTCTGGGTAAACGTGCTGACCAAATGCACAAATAGCGGGTCTTGTGTATTATTTTCTGTTGTACTCATTCTTATTCCATTTTTATGTTGTAGGAAATACTCTTTTTGAGCTTGGGAAGGTATTGATTTTCTACCTTTGATAGAAAAAATATTTTTTATTTAATAAAATGAACATTTTGGTTCTAAACACAAAGTTTTTCTGTTTGGTTCCCATCAATTTTTATGAGATTCCTGTGGTAGATAAATTTTTTGCATATTCTCTATTAAACCTATTTTTGATAAGGATATGCTCATCTTGAGCTAAGTGAGGATCCTTTTTGACTATCTCAAATGCAACTTTCCTCGCCTGCATTATAATTTTGCCATCCCTCATTAAATCCGCAATACGATATCGAATAAATCCACTTTGTTTTTCACCAAAAAACTCGCCGGGGCCACGCATCCTCAAATCTTCATCTGAAATCTCAAAACCATCATTTGTTCGTTCCATTACGGCAAGCCTATATTTACCTTTATCAGTGGCTTTTCGTTCAACCAGAATACAATAACTCTTATCAATGCCTCTTCCAACCCGACCTCTCAATTGGTGAAGTTGTGTTAATCCAAAGCGATCTGCATGTTCCACTATCATAACCGTTGCGTTGGGAACATCAATACCAACCTCAATTACTGTTGTTGAAACAAGTATATTAATTTCGCCAATCTCGAATTTAGACATTACTTTATCTTTTTCATCCTGTTTCATTCGTCCATGAATTAATCCAACCGAAAAATCAGAAAATATTTCTTTTGATAGTCGTTGATGTTCTTCTACCGCTGCTGCAAGATCCGATTTTTCGGATTCTTCAACTAGGGGAAAAACAATCATACATTGACGACCCAGTTTCACTTCATCCTTAACGAACGAGTACACTTTACCCAACCGCCCCGGATTAACCGATTTGGTTATAACCGGAATTCGGTTCTTGGGCATTTCATCAATTACAGATAAATCCATATCTCCTAAATACGTAATTGCAAGCGTCCGGGGAATTGGCGTTGCAGTCATTGCAAGCAAATGAGGATTCCACCCTTTTTCAATTAACGATCCTCGTTGATTTACACCAAACCTGTGTTGTTCATCAACAACAATAAACCCCAAATTCTTGAATTCCACATTCTTCTGTATGATTGCATGAGTTCCAATCAAAATGTCTATTTCTCCTAATCGTGTTTTTTCTAAGGTTGACTTTCTTTCTCCTGCCTTCATTTTCCCCGTTAAAAGAGCTGTAGAAATATCATGATTGGAAAGGATTTTTTTAAAGGTGCGATAATGCTGTTGTGCAAGAATCTCTGTCGGAGCCATCACCGCCGCCTGCATTCCGTTATCTACTGCCTTCAATGCTGACAAAACCGCGACAATGGTCTTGCCTGATCCTACGTCCCCTTGCAACAAACGGTTCATGGGTGTTGGGACTCCCATGTCTTCACTAATTTCCATATATACTCGTTTTTGAGCAGAGGTTAAATCATAATTTAATTCTTCAATAATGTGAACCGCGCTACTACTTACATCGGTTAATGCCTTTGCCCCCGCTCGTCGAATGGAATCCTTTTTCAATGCCATTAACAACTGCAGAAAAAAATGTTCATCAAATTTCAGCCTTTTTATGGATTTTAAAAGAAGGTCAGGTTGGTCCGCAAAGTGAATTTGTCTAATCGCATCATTCAACGAAATGAGGTTCTGTTGAGATAAGAGATCTTCCGAAAAATGGTCTGGAACTTCCGGTAGCGATTCCAACATATTTCGAACGATTCGGCGAAAGCCTCTGCCGTCGAGCCCTACTTGTTTTAATTCACCTGTAGATGGATAAATTGGAACAACCGTTCCTGAATGAAGTGGGTCATCACCTTCAGCTAAACGGTCGTATTCTGGGTGAACCATTTGCATTCCTTGATACAATTCTACTTTTCCGTGAACGGCGATGCGATCCCCAACTTTAAGTGACTTTGCTACATAATCCACCCCATTGAACCAAACCAATTTCAGCATTTGGCTATTATCTGACACGGTTGCTTCAAACATTTTTCCTCGGCGCGTCCGACGTTCGTCGCAGACCATAACCTCTGCGACTACCGTCGCCCATGTAGATTTTCGGAGGTTTTTTATTTGACTAACAGCCGTTCGATCAAGATGCCGCCGTGGAAAATAATATAGTAAATCTTGAATGGTTGAAATGCCTGCATTTTGCATTGCAGACCCGCGAGACGGACCGACACCCTTTAGGAACTGAATGGGAGTGTTGAATTCAAGGCCGGGTTCGGCCACTGGAACTTAATTCCACTCCTTTCGATACGTATAAGAAAGTGTATTACTCGATCCCGATTTTACTGTTATCGGAAAATGAATGGTGGAAGCATCTTTTTTAGTAAAATTTTCGGATGCTTCTTTAACAACCCAATCGCCACGGATATGTTCTACAATTCTAACATCAATGTCCGTTTCCCGTTTATTTTTTATCACAATTTCTATGGATGCTTCTTCACTTTTTTGCTGACGATTATAATTTAATACAGTTCGCTTTCCGATTACGTCAAACGCGCGACCTGCTTTTACCGTGGCTGTTTCACCTTTTGGAATTTGTCTGAGATAATCCTCTCCGGCAAATTCAAGCGAAGCACCATTTTCGTAGTAGAGATTCACCTTCCCCTGTGGCAACGGAATATTTAGATTATTATTTTCAGAATTGGCAAATGAAATTTCAACATTAAGAGGTTCTTCTCTCTTGGATCTTTCTGAATTTTCAAACACATACATTTTTTCGAAAGATACCGATCGAGTTTCGTACAATCTGACCGTAATTTTTTCTCCTCTAATAAAATCAGTTTTTTCCTTTAAAGGTCTGAAAATATGAAAATCCCCAAGTGTTTCCTCGGATGGTAATTCTGGTGCTATATCTAATGCAGTGGCACGTCCCGATCGATACCTTTGAGGTTGCAGGCCACTTTTAGCAGAAGGCCTTCTGAGATTTCCCTCCACTAATTGAAGTGAAAGATTATTAAAATTCATCCTGCTTTGGTTTATCACATTTGCCTCGGATATAAAATCTGCGGAATTTTCACTTTCATTTAGCACCAGACGGTAATGCGCATCCCAATCAAACCCATATGATAAATACGCCAAATTCCCACTGATGAAAGAAGCGTTTTCCATGTTTACATCCCATTCCAGTAATGGATTAATTCTGGGGTTTCCAATTTGATTTCGATGCGAAATAAACACTATTTGATTTAGAGAAATAACATCACGCCTCGTTTGTAACGTTACCGAGTTAGTATGATAATCCAGAAGTACACCGGTATATTCGTCTCCATCCTCAATGCCAACAGTCACCTCTGCACCTATCATGTTAATAAAATATTTGGTACCAGAAAAAAGATTCCCAAAATACCGCTGTCCCATAATTTGTCCCTTATCCAACGTTAAAAACGGTGAATCGTCCACTAAGCCATCGGGCAACTCTTGATATCGAAGTGTTTGTATTCCGGGTGATTTTTTTTCTTTCCAAGATACAGGTTGTTTAACCAGAGCATACCCGTCTTTGTAAATTGTCATAACTGCATTGTTGGATTCTCCAAGGATCAGGCTAGTGAAGAATATGAAGGTTAATTTTTTCATGATAACATCTCAAGGTTTGAATTAATTCGTTCAAGTTCTGCTTCCATGTCAGCCAATTTTTCTTTCTCATTTTGGACAACATCTTTAGGAGCTTTTGATAAAAAATTATCGTTGCTTAATTTTTTCTGGATCTGAATAATAAACCCATCCAATTCAGATTGTCTTTTGGTAAGGCGGGCTCGCTCAACATCCAGATTAATTAAACCTTCAAGGGGAATAAAAATTTCCATCTGCCTTATGACGGCAGTTGCAGAATGATCTGGTTTTTCTATGCTCTCCCCCAAAGTCATGTTCTCAATTTTAGCAAGTGATTTTATGATGGATTCATATTTTTTCAATACATCCGTAGATCCATTTGGTGAACGTACCAACACATTTGCTTTGCTTGCAGGGGGAACATTCATTCTACTACGGATTGTCCTCACAGCTGTAATGACTTCTTTTAAAATGTCCATCGAGCCAAGTTCGTTTTGATTTGCCGAGGGAAAGCTTGAATCCGGCCACGTTGCTTTAATCAGATCTGGTTCTGAATCAAATTTAAAATATTCCCATAATTCTTCCGTCATAAATGGCGCATAAGGATGAAGCAATTTCAAAATGTTTTTTAACACCCTTACTGCCACCGCTCGGGCAATTTCAGCTTTTTCATCATTGTCCGAAAAGAACCGTGTTTTTGCGATTTCAACATACCAATCGCAAAAATCACTCCATGTAAATTCGTACAAAGTTTTTGCAGCTTCGTTAAAATGAAATTCTGATAATCGTCGATTATATTGGTCAATTGTTTGATTCAGGCGGTATAATATCCACCTTTCTGGTAAATCTAAATTTTGTTTATCAATGTCAATTGTTGGTATTTCATTGTCCTTGAGATTCATGTGCACAAACCTTGCGGCATTCCATAATTTATTCATGAAATTTCTGCCAACTTCCAAACGGGTTTCCGAAAAAAGGACATCCAATCCTTGCGGCGCCATTAGCATCATCCCAAATCGTACAGCATCCGTACCGTATTTTGAAAAAAGTTCAAAAGGATCAGGTGAATTCCCAAGAGATTTACTAAATTTTTGCCCCTTTTCGTCTCTGAGAATGCTGGTAAAATACACATCGGAAAAAGGGATTTCACCCAAGAATTCCTCGCCAGCCATTATCATTCGAGCAACCCAAAAAAAGATAATGTCTGGACCGGTAACCAAAACATCTGTCGGATAAAATGTTTTGAGGTCATTGGATTCTGCCGGCCAGTCATGAACTCCAAACGGCCAAAGCCAAGAGGAAGCCCAAGTATCCAATACATCCGGATCCTGAACCAGATCTTTTGATCCGCAAATTGAACAAGCATTCGGCTTTGTGATAGACACAATCGGTTGTCTGCATTCGATTTGGCATTGGTCTTTATCTTTACCTCTGCAATACCATACAGGAATCCTGTGTCCCCAAATCAATTGGCGGCTTATACACCAATCCTTAATGTTTTCCATCCAATGATCATAAGTCTTTGTCCAGTGTTCGGGGTGAAATTTTATTTTTCCAGTTTTGACTGCCTCAATTGCAGGAACTGCAAGATCTTTCATTTTGACGAACCACTGGTCTGATAAATAATATTCGATTGGTACATTACCCCGCTCAGAATACCCAACTTTGTGTACATAATTTTCAACTTTTTCCAAAACACCTTCTTTTTCGAGATTCAGCAATACTTTTTTCCGAGCATCTTCTCTTGAAAGTCCCCTATAGGGTTTTGGCATGTTCTCATTCAATGTGGCATCTGTGTTCATGATATTGATAAAATCTAAATCGTGTTTTTCTCCCAAAACAAAATCATTCGGATCATGTGCAGGTGTGACTTTTAAACATCCGGTTCCAAAATCAATATCCACATATTCATCTGTAATTATTGGAATTTTTCGTCCAACCAAGGGTAGAAGAATAAACTTTCCATGAAGATGTTTATACCGTTTATCATTCGGATGAACTGCTACAGCTGTATCGCCCAACATGGTCTCCGGACGCGTTGTTGCAATAATAACGACTTCATCAGAACCTTCTACAGGGTAGCGTAAATGCCAAAGTTTTCCATTCACTTCTTTGTGATTTACTTCTTCATCACTTATGGCAGATTTGGACGCAGGGCACCAGTTCACCAGCCTGTGTCCGCGGTAAATCAGACCTTTTTCATATAGCTTTACAAAAGCCTCAAGAACAGCGTTGGAATATCCTTCATCCATAGTGAATCGCTCTCGTTCCCAGTCGTACGAACAGCCGAGTTTTTTGAGCTGACGAATGATAATTCCACCGTATTCTTCTTTCCAATCCCAAGCATATTTTAGAAATTCATCCCGAGATAAATCGTCTTTGGATATTCCTTCATTTTTGAGTTTATCGACAACTTTCCCTTCGGTAGCGATGGAAGCGTGATCGGTTCCGGGGATCCAACAAGCATTTTTCCCTTCCATCCGCGCTTTACGAATAAGAATATCTTGGATGGTGTTGTTTAACACGTGTCCCATAGTGAGTACCCCCGTCACATTAGGAGGAGGAATTACAATTGTATAAGGTGGTTTTTTAGAGTCCGTTTTCGCACGAAAATAGCCGGCGTCCATCCAATGTTGATACCATTTATCCTCGATAGATTCCCAAGAATATTTTTTTGAGAGGGTAGATTCTGTCATTAATGTTTGAAGTATCAACGTTCCAAAATCAAACTGAAAGCAGTGGTTAGTTTGAGAACATTTTGGTTTGCTTTTACAAGGTTCCCGGATAGGACACCGCCCAGATTTTTCATGATCTTGTATCCTATTGTTGGATGGGTTTCACAAATCTCAAATAAATCATTTTTCATTATTTGTGAAAGAGTACAATCCGAAAGTGCCTTCACATTAGCGGTGCGACGATCACCTTCATGGAAAAGAGACATTTCTCCAAATAGTGGTTTGAGGTCACTTGAAAGTTTTATAATTGCTTTTTCCCGATTATCAGATTCATTTTTATTCATTGAAAGCGTTAAGGCTTGATTAATTTCGACTTCTCCAGACTGCAAAAGATAAATACTGTCACCCACATCTCCTTCTCGGATTAATTGCCCCCCGGCAGGAACATTTACCTGTTTTATTACGGGGTTAAATGTTTCTAATTCTTCTGGAGAAAAACCAGAAAAAATAGTGAAATCTTTTAATTCTATTGATCCCATATTCACCTCACGGAATTATGATAGCTCGTTCATTTTCGTTAATCAAATATTCCTGTTTTGGATTAATGATCACGTTAATTTTACTTTCTTCCTGAAGGGATATTCCACCTTCCTTCAATTTTCGTTCAATAAATGCATCTAACGACGAAGGATCCGAAGATAATATAGCACCGATACCAAGATTCTCTTCTTCGGAAAAAACACCTATTAATATTGAACCAGAATGATCCTTGAAATGTGAAAAAAGACTGTCATAAGTTTTTCCGACAAATTCGGAAGGAATATCAACCCGTTTAAATCGTGATGCGGATCGACTATCCATGAGTTTGCTTACAGCCTGTGGAACACCGGGATCCATCACATGAGACGCAAGCATAAAAGCACCAAAATCATCACTTAGTACAACTTCATCGGCATTGGCTCGCTGAAGGTGGGTGAGGTTGTCACGATCAACAAGGTAAGCAACAACCCTTATTTTCGAATCAATGCTTTTAATCGTTAAAGTTGCAAAAATAGTTTTTTCATCAGGGCTACTCACCGAGGAATCAACTGCATGCGGAATGATGATAACCGTGGTAGCATCTTTTAAGTTGGCTCTTCCTAGGATTTGTTCTTGCGTAAAATCGCCGGACACAAAATAGAGTTTTAATTGAGGATATTTATTTTTAATTGTATTTATTGCATCTTCATTCAGGTCATTGATCATAACCACTTCCTGTTTTACTTTGCCCGCTAAATGACCAATGGAATCGAGTATTCTATCAGCGTTTGGATTCCATCCACAGAGAATGATGTGGTTTGTAATATCTAATTTTTCCAATCCTTTACCCTCCCGAATTTTTTTTGCGACAAATATGGATGATATCGTCGCAGTTAAAAGTGAAACTAGAGATATTCCGGCAAACATGATGAGAACCGCTACAAACCTTCCTGCGGGAGTTTCTGGAGAGTAATCTCCATATCCAACGGTGGTCATGGTTACTATCGCCCACCAAAATGGGTTGTTTTCTTGGGTTATACTCCCCGGTTCTAGAAACCTTACAACAGCGCCTCCAAGTATCATCACGACAATAATACCGGCGAAAACTTGAAAAAAACTGTTGCGAAAAAGAGTTCGAAGCCAAAGTGTCATAAGAATAATTTAAGGTTTTTAGGGGTAATTGTGTAGGGTGAATACTCATAATCTTTCTAGGACAGAAACTGTTTCAATGTGAGGTGTATGAGGGAACATATCAACCAGGGTAAGATTCGATAAGTCAAATCCATTTTCCCTTAAATAAACAACATCTCGAGCTTGGGTAGATGGGTTACAGGAAACGTAAATAATTATTTTTGCTGAAGATTCAGAAACAAACTGAAGAGTTTTTTGATTCACACCCGCTCTCGGTGGATCTAGCACAATGATGTCCGGCTCAGGCAATCCTATTTTTAGATTAAGTGGACGGTCAAGATTTGCTTTATGAAAATATGCGTTTCCAACTCCGTTGCAAATCGCATTCCTTGTAGCATCTTCTACAGAAGAAACAATCCATTCAAACCCGTGAACTTCTTTGGCCTTTCGCGCTAAAAAGAGGGAAATGGAACCAGTTCCACAATAGAGATCATAGACTATTTCCTTCCCCGTCAAACCGCATCCTTTCGAGACAACCTCATAAAGATTTTCTGCCTGTTTGGTGTTAGTTTGGAAAAACGAATTAGAAGATATTTCGAAAGATAGGTCACCGAGTTTTTCTTCTATAGAAGGAATGCCAAAAAGCAATATTTCTTCCTCGCCGTAGGCGGTATCACTCTTACGCGTATTTACATTATTTACTATAGATGTTATTTGTGGAAACGATTGCGTTAGTGATTCAACCATAGAATTTAGTAAGTCGGTATTTTCATAACTTGTGACCAAATTGACCATTACATCACCGGTATTTATTCCAAACCGAAGTACGAGGTGCCGTAAAAATCCGATGTGCGTTTTAACGTCGTACGGTTTCAAATTTTGATCTATTGCAATTTTTCTCACAAGATTCAATATTTCGTTTCCAAGCTGTTGTTGTATATGACATTCAGATATTGTGAGAATTTTATCGTACCTGCCGGGGATGTGAAGGCCAAGTGCAAAATCTGACTTAACGTCTTCCCTTTCATCATTTAAAACCCAGCGACGATTGGAAAAAGAAAATTCCATTTTATTCCTGTAATAATATTGCTCTTTTGCGACAATCACTTCGTCTACCGTAAAGTCAACAATTCCGGCCTGACGCCTGAATAAATCTTCAACCTGTCGTATTTTTTGTTTTATCTGTTCATCATATTCCAACTGCTGAAATGTACATCCACCACAATGTGCAAAATGTTCGCAAGGGGGTTCAACTTTGAACGATGATTCTTCTAGTACTTCTAGTGGGCGTGCTTCAGAAAAACCTTTTCGTTTTTTATATATCAGCGCACGAAGTTTTTGTCCGGGAATAGCATTTTTGACAAACACAACAAAGCCGTCCACTTTGGCAATTCCCTTCCCGCCAAACGCAAGAGACTCAATCAAAAGAGTATGCTCGCTACCTTTTTTTAGGGGATTTTCGTTCATTTCATTATGTTACAAAATATAAATACAGTATAAGAATCTCGGGGTAAAAACGATTTTTATGAATACAATTCTAAAAAACGAACTAGCAATGTTTTCAAGTCTTGAATCCCTTTATCGGCATTTTTCATTGTTAATTCATGGTTCAAAGCTTCATCGCTCATACCAGCTGCCATATTTGTCATTACAGACAATGCAGCCACTTTCATTCCGGCATGACGTGCTAATATTACTTCCGGAACTGTGGACATACCCACTGCATCTGCACCCATCATTTTCGCTGCTCGAATTTCTGCCGGTGTTTCAAAACTGGGACCGCAAAACCAAATATAAACACCTTCGTGAAGTTTAATATTTTCATTATCGGCAATATTTAGAAATTTTGAACGCATTTCCGAATTATAGGCGTCAGCCATATCCATAAATCGATTATTGCTTTCTTCGCCAAACAATGGATTTACACCTGTAAAATTGATATGATCTGTTAATGCCATTACGCTTCCCGACTGGGCTGCTTCCATTAGACTCCCGGCGGCATTGGTCAAAATCAGTGATTCACACCCAAGTCCAGCCAATGTACGAATGGGAACTTTCATAGCATCCACAACACCTGATTCATAATAGTGAGCTCGTCCTTGAAGAACAACTATTTCGGTATGGTTGATTTTTCCTAAATGAAGTTTTCCCTCATGCCCGGAAACGCCCGCATCAGGAAATCCACCTAATTCATCATAGGATAATGAAACAGGATTTTCCAAAACATCCACGAAAGATCCTAAACCGGAACCTAAAATAATGCCAACTTTAGGATTTATTCCTTGAGATTTTGATTGAATATAATCGACTGTTTTACTCATACCCCTACCGGATGCCATGTTGTTTTCGTTTCTAACGTATTCAAAATTCGATATGGATCCTGCGTATTTTTGTCAAGCCAATTTTCGTTAGAATAAACAATCGGCCGTTTTACGTTTAACGCTGCATTTTCCTGAACGAGCTTGATTTCTTCTGATGCATTCCCGCAATACACAATTGCATTCACATCCATATGAGACGAAAATTGTTCTAACAATTCTGATCGATGTCCTGTTAAAATATTCACCACGCCACCGGGGACGTCTGACGTGTGTAGCACTTCTGCAAATGTAATGGCACACAGAGGATTTTCTTCTGATGCCAATGCAACAACCGTATTCCCACCAGCAATGATGGGCGCAACAACTGAGACCAACCCGATTAAAGATGACTCATTCGGTGCGATGGCTGAAACCACTCCTGTCGGTTCTGGATAGGAAAAATTGAAATAGGGCAGAGCCACAGGATTTACCCTGCTAAATATTTGCTGATATTTATCCGCCCAGCCCGCATAGTATATTAATCTGTCAATGGATTGGTTGATTTCATTTTCTGCTTCTTTTTTGGACGAACCCTGAAGAATCAATTCGTCCAAAAACTGGCTTCGTCTTCCTTCCAGCATTTCTCCTATTCTATATAGAATCTGACTGCGATTGTAAGCTGTTCGGTTAGCCCATCCGCATAACGCTTCTCTCGCTGCAACCACGGCATTTCTAAAATCTTTTCGTGATCCTCGGCAAATATTCACTTGAGTCGATTGTTTTTGATCCGTCCATTTAATATAACGTCCCGATTCCGTTCTGGGGAATTTTCCACCAATATATAATTTGTACGTTTTTTTTATTTCTTCTCGTTTACTCTTCATTTATTCTCCCACTATACCAGATTAACATAAGGCATTAACCCTTCTAATCCACCTTCTCGACCCATGCCGCTTTCTTTATATCCACCGAATGGTGATGTTGGATCAAATTTATTGAACGTATTCGCCCATAATACACCGGATCGAATGGCTTTGGATACTTGAAATATTTTTGATCCTTTATCTGTCCACACACCGCCGGAAAGTCCGTAGGGCGTATTATTCGCCTTGGTGATGACTTCATCTACCGTTCTGAATGTTTGAATCGCCAACACAGGGCCAAAAATCTCTTCCTGCACAATGCGATGAGATTGGCTTACATCTGTAAAAATTGTCGGCGCATGCCAATATCCTTTTTCCGGTAAACTACACGATGATTGGTGAATTGAAGCACCTTCTTTTTGACCAATATCCACATACATTTTAATTTTATCTAATTGCATTTTTGAATTGATGGCGCCGATATCTGTATTTTTGTCCAGAGGATCACCTACAATTAATGATTCCATCCTGTCTTTCAATTTTGATATGACCGTTTCAGCCACACTTTCTTGAACAAACAGCCGGGAACCAGCGCAACACACATGTCCTTGATTAAAAAAGATACCATCAATAATGCCTTCAACAGCCTGATCTATTGCTGCATCTTCGAAAATAATATTTGCTGCTTTTCCACCCAGCTCCAAGGTATATCGCTTACCTGTGCCTGCAACTGATTTCATTATCGATTTTCCTACATCTGTCGATCCCGTAAAGGCGATTTTATTTATGTCAGGATGTTCGACTAAAGACTGTCCTGTTTTTCCAGCACCATTAATAATATTCACAACACCGGGCGGTAAATCTGCCTCTTGAATTATTTCCGCTAATTTCATAGCCGTTAATGGCGTTGTTTCAGCTGGTTTTAAAATAACTGTATTCCCCGTCGCTAATGCAGGTGCAATTTTCCATGCGGCCATTAATAAAGGGAAGTTCCATGGAATAATTTGTCCGGCCACACCGATGGGTTTTGCCATTTTTCCAGGGAATGCATATTCTAGTTTATCCGCCCAGCCTGCATAATAAAAGAAATGAGCCGACACCAAAGGAATATCAATATCTCTGGATTCACAAATGGGTTTTCCCCCATCTATGGATTCAATAACTGAAAATTCTCTGGCGCGTTCTTGAATCAAGCGTGCAATACGATAAATATATTTTCCCCGTTCAGCAGGATCCATTTTTGACCAGACTTTATCGTATGCAGTTCTTGCCGCTTTGACAGCTTTATCTACATCCGATTGATCCGCTTCAGCTACATCAGCCAACTTTTCTTCATTCGCAGGATTTATTGTTTCAAAATATTTTCCCTTTATCGGCGTAATGAATTTTCCATCAATAAACAGATCGTTTTTCTTATTAATCTGAACATGATCTGTACTTTCCAGAGCGGGACTATATGACCAATCTGGTTTTGTATCTGTATTTTTACTTTTTTTACCCATGTTTGATTTACCTTAATCCATTGAGAAATAATTTGCGGATTGATAAACGCCGGTTGATTGCTTAACAATTTGCATCAACACATCGTTTGCTAAAGAACTGGCGCCAAATCGAAATAAGTCAGCATGCAGCCAATCCTGCCCTAATGTTTCTTTTATCATTACCAAATATTGAATGGCCAATTTAGCTTTACTAATTCCTCCAGCCGGTTTCATGCCTATTTTTTTACCTGTTTTTTTGTAATAATCACGAATCGCTTCTAACATAATAAGTACCACGGGAGGTGTAGCCGCTGGTGATACTTTTCCTGTGGATGTTTTGATGAAATCAGCTCCAGCTGCCATGGCAATATCGCTGGCTAAACGAACATTATCCAATGTTACCAATTCGCCTGTCTCTAAAATGACCTTTAAATGTGCCTTTCCGCAGGCTTCTTTTACAGCTGATATTTCATCTGCTACATACGTGTATTCCCCCCGAAGAAATTTTCCTCTGGAAATGACCATATCCACTTCATCGGCTCCATCAGCAACGACCTTCTTTACTTCCTCCAATTTATATTCAAGAGATGCCATTCCCGCTGGAAAAGCCGTTGCAACAGACGCAACATTTATATCTGTATTTTCTAATGCTTTTTTTGCAACGGGCACCATAGTGGGATAAACACAAATAGCCGCTACGGATGGCAAACCTGAAAATTGATCATGTAAATGAGCCGCTTTGTAGCATAACTGTTTTACTTTTCCCGGGGAATCTTTCCCTTCCAGCGTCGTCAAATCGATCATGCTTAAAACAGTTTTTAAAGCATCCATTTTTGATTCTTTTTTGACACTTCGAGAAAAAAGCCTTGAAACTCTTTCCTGTGCACCCACTTGATCAATTCGGTTAATAAAAGTTTCCATAATCAATTCATCAAAACATACCAGAAATTTAGCCTATTTTGCCTGCACGACTTCATTAAATAATATCTTTGACTTTATTCGCAAGATTTTGGGCGATCTCTTTTGTTGGACCTTCAGAATAAATTCGCATAATAGGTTCAGTATTGGATATTCTAATGTGAATCCATCGATCATCCCAAGTGAACTTTAATCCATCTTGAGAGTCAATTATTGCATTCTTAAAAACAATTTTTGCTTTTGTAAAAAGTTCCTCAGGATTGAAATCACCCAATTCAATCCGATCTTTTACCATCTTAAATTGAGGAAGCGATTGAAACCATTCACTTAATGGCTTATCGGTTTGTGTCATTCGGTGTAGCACCAAAGCAGACGCAACTAGTGCATCTCGACCATAATGATTTTCGGAAAGAATGACACCACCATTCCCTTCCCCACCTAACTCTGATTCCAATTCTTTCATTTTATTGACAACATGAATTTCACCAATCGGAGTTCTTTTTACCATACTTCCATGTTGGTCAGCTATCTTTTCAAGAGCAAGCGTGGTCGATAAATTAGTAACAATATATTTATTTGAACTATTTTCGGCAAGATATCCGTCCGCTGCCATGACCAATGTGTACTCTTCACTCAATGGGATTCCTTTGTCGGAAACAATAGCTAATCGGTCCCCGTCAGGATCTAATGCAAAACCAGCATCTGCTCCAGACTCAATGACTGCCGAACAAAGATCTGTAATATTTTTGGGGAGTGGTTCAGGCGATCGCGGAAAATCAAGATCGGTTTCACAATTCAGGCGAATGACTTCACATCCTAATGATTCCAGCAAATGAGGAATTGCTTCTGAACCTGCGCCATTTACCGCATCTACAACAATTTTATAATTCCGACTACGAATCGCTTTTGTATTAATACATTTGAGACTTACTATGTGAATAATATGACGTTGAATTGAATTTTGATCAGGAAGGTGTAAACCTCTGTCTTGTGCCTTAGGAATTGAAATTCCAGTATCCATTAATTGAAATAATCTACCGCACAATTCTGAATCAAAAAATGTACCGTCTTTGGTTATAAATTTTAGGCCATTCCATTCAGATGGATTGTGACTTGCGGTAACAACAATTCCGCCGGCAGCATCCGTGGAAGCTGTCATAAACTGAATAGTGGGTGTGGGTGCAATACCAACTTCAATTACATCCCTTCCGAAAGATAATAATGTCTGGATGAAGTAATCAGAAATATCCGATCCGGAAGGTCTTGGATCTCGGCCAACAAATATCACTCCCGGATTCAGGAGTTGGTGAGCGCCAGAGGCTGCGGATTTAATAAATTCGCGGGACAGATCTGAATCTGCGAGCCCTCGAATTCCTGATATACTTCGATTTATCATAAGGTTAAAATAAAAAAGGCTCGTAAAATACTACGAGCCTTTTCGGAAAAATGT
Organism: Candidatus Neomarinimicrobiota bacterium; assembly: GCA_018651745.1. Lineage (NCBI taxonomy): Bacteria > Pseudomonadati > Fidelibacterota > Fidelibacterota bacterium. The sequence continues at coordinate 58,359 of JABIDL010000010.1, forward strand.
TTCGTTCGATTTATCGTCTTTTAAGCCGATTAAGCCGAGAAATTCTTCGGATACTTTTTTTCCGGATTTCCCTTTTTTCATCACTCGGTTTAACGAAAAACGCTTTGCGTCTAACCTCTCTGAGAACACCTGCGCGTTCCCATTTTTTCTTAAAACGTCTCAGCGCACGTTCCAGCGGTTCTCCATCTCTTACTTGAATTTCAACCAATTCATTCACCTCCTGTCAATTGGTTTACCCTAAATAGGTTCTTAGTGATTTACTGCGGGATCGATGACGAAGGCGTCTTATTGCCTTCTCCTTGATCTGGCGGACCCGTTCGCGAGTGAGACTGAATTCTTCTCCAATCTCATTCAGAGTCAGCGCATAATCCCGATCAATTCCAAAATACATTTTTATAACCATCTTCTCCCTGTCCTTTAACGTAGCTAGGGATTGACGGATTTCATCTTTGAGCGATTCGCTCATCAATAAATCATCTGGCGGTGTTTCGCCATCATCTTCAATTACATCTAGAAGTGAATTTTTTTCTCCATCGCGAAAAGGTTCATTTAGCGATTGATGACGCCGGGAAATTCGCATTGCATCTACAACTTCATCACTCGTCATTTCCAGCATTCGCCCAATTTCATTATCACGTGGTGCACGCTCAACCTCTGCTTCAAGCTTCTCTGCGGTCTTAGTAATCTTAGAAATAGTTCCTACACGGTTAAGCGGAAGACGTACAATTCTTGAATGTTCAGCAAGTGCCTGCAAAATAGATTGGCGGATCCACCATACAGCGTAAGAAATAAATTTAAATCCTCTTGTTTCATCGAATCTTCCGGCAGCTTTAATTAGACCCAGATTCCCTTCATTAATAAGGTCAGTTAATGGGAGACCCTGCCCCTGATAATCTTTTGCAACTGACACGACAAATCGCAGGTTCGATTCAACCATTTCTTTGAGCGCAAGGCGATCATCCTTTTTGATTCGAATTGCCAATTCCACTTCGCGATCCGGATGAAGCGGTTCGTATTTTCCAATCTCTTCCAAATATTGACTGAGACTGCGATTTGATTCGTTAATAGATCTTCCAGCTTTTGCCATTATTATTCCTATATTTATTTCGTTTCGAGCTAAGAAATATACACTAAATAATAATACCACTCAAGCTATCCAATGAAAAAAATTTCTTGGAGTTTTCTTCATATGCTGAGGTTCTACAAAAACTACCATGAATTCATACTAATCCGACTATATTAGTCGTAAATAAGTCTTGGTCTATATTTTTTTGATTGGGTAAATTGCTAACCTTGAATAAATAGGAAAAATTATGCTTAAAATTACACGAAAAATTGAATACGCTCTTTTAGCTCTGAGACACATGCAAGCAAAAGAATTTGGCACAGTAACATCTGCATCAGATATTGCCGATCGGTACGCTATTCCAAATGAAATTCTAGCAAAAACTATGCAGCTTATGGCACGAGAAAAAATTGTAGATGCGGTGAAAGGCCCTCATGGCGGTTATCGCATTAAAGCAGATTTAAATAAAATCACCCTAACTGAATTTTTCGAAAAGGTTGAAGGGCCATTAGGATTAATGGATTGCTATTTTGATTCAGGGTGTGTTCAAATAGATTGTTGTACAATCCGTTCTCCCATTCAAAAAATTAATGACAGCCTACGAAAAATGTTTTCAAACATGACCGTAAGGGAAATTACATCCGTCTAATTTAAAAGGAAGACATCATGGCCAAAATCACAAAAGAGAATGTAATTGAAGTATTAAAACAATGTTACGATCCTGAAATTCCCGTGGACCTATGGAGTCTTGGACTTATTTATGAAATCGACATTCAGGATAATTACGAAGGTGCTCAATCTGACGTAAATATTGTTATGTCGCTTACCACTCCCGGATGTTCAATGGGGCAGCATATGGCGGAAGATATTCGCACCAAACTCGAAGCAAACGACGGTATTAATCAAGCATTTGTCCGAGTAACATTTGATCCGCCATGGGAACCGAAGATGATGAGTGAGGAAGCAAAAAATAAACTTGGATTTTCGCCTAGTCCTTCGACGGGACAAACTGGTGAAACATCTAACATTAATACGGAGTGGGAATAATGGAAAAAACAAAAAATCAAATTGCCAAAAATTATACTAATGCAGAGATTGTTATAACCGACAAAGCGGCAAAGCGACTAAAAGCAGTGATGGAATCAGAAGAAAAACCCGGGCACGCGCTTAGGCTCTCTGTGGTTGGCGGCGGGTGTTCCGGGATGAGCTACAATATGTCTTTCGAATCAGAGCAAAAAGAATTCGACAAGGTATTTGAAAGCAACGGCGTAACCATTTACTGTGATTTAAAAAGCTACCTCTACCTTAAAGGGGTTGTAATAGATTTTTCAAACGATATGCTTTCTGGCGGTTTTCAGATTAAAAATCCAAATGCAGAAAGAACTTGTGGTTGCGGAACGAGTTTCTCTGCATAAAAACATGACAATGAATCAAAACATATTAGATAAAGCCGTCAACCAAGACTATCAATACGGTTTTACGACAGAAATCGAGCAAGATACTTTTCTGCCTGGGTTAGATGAAAATGTCATTAAAAAAATATCTGATATTAAACAAGAACCGGAATTTTTGCTCGAATGGAGACTAAAAGCATTTCGCCATTGGATGAAAATGGAAGAACCAAATTGGGCTAAAGTGACCTATAATCCCATTGATTATCAGGCAATCAGTTATTATTCCGCGCCAAAAGATAAGCCCAAATACGAAAGTTTGGATGATGTGGATCCCGAACTTCTTAAAACGTATGAAAAACTCGGTATTCCTTTAGAAGAGCAAAAACAACTTGCCGGTGTTGCGGTAGATGCCGTATTCGATTCTGTTTCTGTCGCCACTACTTTCAAATCAGAATTAAAAAAACATGGAGTCATTTTCTGTCCTTTTTCCGAAGCAGTACGACAGCATCCTGAATTGATAAAAAAATATTTAGGGTCTGTTGTTCCGCATACCGATAATTTTTTCGCGGCTCTTAACTCGGCGGTATTTTCTGATGGAAGTTTTGTTTACATCCCAAAAGGCGTCAAATGCCCTATGGAACTCAGTACCTACTTTCGTATCAACGCATTAAATACAGGGCAATTTGAACGCACACTCATTATTGCCGATGAAGGGAGCCAGGTTAGTTATCTTGAAGGATGCACAGCGCCGATGCGAGACGAAAATCAGCTTCACGCTGCTGTTGTGGAACTCATCGCCCACAAAGATGCAACCATCAAATATTCGACAGTTCAAAACTGGTACCCCGGAGATCCAAAAACAGGCAAGGGTGGTATTTATAATTTTGTGACAAAGCGCGGTACTTGTCTCGAAGATAATGCAAGAATCACATGGACACAGGTAGAAACCGGATCTGCCATTACTTGGAAATATCCAAGTGTCATTTTAAAGGGCAATAATGCAGTCGGCGAATTTTATTCTGTAGCTTTGGCAAATAATTTTCAGCAAGCAGACACCGGAACTAAAATGATCCATATAGGAAAGAATACCAAAAGCACCATTATTTCAAAAGGTATTTCCGCAGGTCAGGGACAAAACACTTATCGCGGTTCAGTGAAAATTATGAAGAATGCAGAGAACGCTCGCAATTATTCTCAATGCGATTCTATTTTAATCGGAGATAAATGCGGAGCACATACTTTTCCCTATATAGATGTTCGTAATCCGACCGCCCAAATGGAACACGAAGCATCCACATCAACCATTGGCGAGGACCAACTTTTTTATGCAAACCAACGCGGAATTTCCACAGAAGATGCGGTTTCGATGATTGTAAACGGATTCTGTAAAGAAGTCTTTAGAGAATTGCCAATGGAATTTGCCGTAGAAGCACAAAAACTTATGGAAGTTAGTCTTGAAGGATCGGTGGGATAAAATTCCTCCAAGATTGAATACAATAATAATAACAAGAAAGGATACTAAAAATAATGTTTCGAATTAAATCGTTTATCTTTTTCAGTTTTGCAGTGCTGATACAATTTTATTGTGCAGGGCCTTCCCTTGCAATTACATCCAATGAACTTGAATCTCATGTTCAATTTTTAGCATCGGATAATCTCGAAGGACGCTTCCCCGGCACAGACGGAGGAATGTTGGCAGCAAATTATGTCAAAAACAAATTCATCAAATCGGGATTAACATTATTAGGTGAAGCTGGTTTCCAATATTTTGAAGTCACAACTGATGTTTCTTTGGGGGAATCAAACTCAATGCAAATTGGGGAATCATCTTACGAAGTGGAAAAAGATTTTATTCCTATTTCATATTCGCAAAGCAGCTCTCTTCAAGCACCGGTAACGTTTGTTGGTTACGGTTTTGATTTTAATACCGACAGTCTATCCCGGAATGATTATTCGAACATGGATGTCTCAGGGAAATGGGTTTTAATCTTGAGGGGGTCACCCGATGGAAATAACCCGCATGGAGAATACAACGCTTATAGTTCAATTCGACAAAAAATTACCGTGGCAAAAGATCATCAAGCAGCCGGAGTTATATTTGTTTCCGGAGTAGAGTTTGATGAAAAAGATGAACTGATTCCAATGCAATATGAACAAGGTTCCTCGGCGATTAGCCTTCCAATAATTCATGTACGAAGACACCTTGTAGATTCAGTATTAAAAGAATCTCATAAAACAATTGCATCATTAGAGGTCGAACTGAATTCTGATGAAAACATAATTAATGCCATTGAAGTCAATCAACTTGTTTCTGTAACAACTGATGTGGTTTATACTAACGTTCAAACACAAAATGTCATTGGATTTCTACCCGGAACTGATGAGTTATTGCAGGATGAATATATTGTTCTTGGCGCTCATTATGACCATCTCGGCTATGGCGGTCACCATTCCGGATCTCGCAGGCCTGATGAAAATGAAATTCACAATGGAGCGGATGATAATGCGTCTGGGACTTCTGTTTTAATCGAATTGGCTGAAAAATTTTCAAAAGAAAAACTTAATAAACGAAGTGTGATATTTATAGCATTCGGATCGGAAGAAATGGGGCTTTTGGGATCAAAATATTTTGTGAAAAGTAATTTGATTGATAAAAGTAAAATTCAAATTATGATAAATATGGATATGGTTGGGCGTTTAGATGAAACAGAACAAAAAATTAGTATAAGCGGAACCCAAACCGCCATCGATCTGGAGAAATCTCTTGAAGAAATTCTCAAGTCTCAACATATCCAACATTCATTTTCACCCGAAGGATATGGACCTTCTGATCATTCCAGCTTTTATGTAAACGATGTACCTGTATTGTTCTTCTTTACCGGGTCTCACAGTGATTATCACACTCCAACAGATGATGCCGATAAAATTAATTATATCGGCATGCAATCCGTTTTAGAATTAGTCTTTTCAGTAGCAATTCAATATGCAACTATGAATGATCGTTTTGTTTTTCAAGAAGCGGGGCCGAAAAAAAGAGAAGAACGTCAACGATTTAAAGTTTCACTGGGAATTATGCCGGATTATACCTATTCGGAAACAAAAGGATTGCGTATCGATGCCATTCTAAAAGATAAACCTGCCGAAAAAGGTGGATTGCTGGACGGAGATATTATTATTGAAATGAATGGTAAATCCGTTGATGATATTTATGAATATATGCAGAGGCTGACGGAGATTAAACAAGGTGATGAAATTGATGTAAAAGTCTTACGAGGTAAACACGAAATAATACAAAAGGTGCCATTTTAATATGAAAAAAGAAATAACCAACAATCAAACATGGTATCCGAATTTTTTGAGCGGGTACCTTGGGATAATATTGCTCATTTCCGGGTGCTCCAATTCCGATACTTTCACGCTTGGGGAAATCACACAGTTGACTTTTTCCGGAGACAATGGAGAAGCCTATTTTTCAACGGATGGTTCACATTTGGTATTTCAATCCAAGCGCAATGGAAATGAATGTGATAAAATTTATACAATGACATCTACCGGAGAAAATATTGTCCCATTAGTTCAAACGGATGGCGCATTTACATGTGCATATTATTCTCTGGATGATCAAACGATATTCTTTTCTTCTACTCTTGCAGATGGCCCTGACTGCCCCGATGTTTATAAACATCCAAATCCACATAAATATATTTGGCCGTTACGCAATTTTGAGATTTTCAGCTATAATACTAATGAAGGATTGAAACAACTCACACACGTCCCTGGTTACAACGCGGAATCAACTGTACATCCAACCGAAGAAAAAATCATATTTACATCTATGAGAAATGGTGACATCGATTTATACGAAATAAATTATGATGGATCAGAACTTACGCGCATTACTCATGATTTTGGATATGACGGTGGCGCATTCTACTCACCGAATGGGGAACAAATAGTATGGCGAGGATGGTATCCATCTACTCCAAAAGAAACTGAACAATGGAGTGAAAATTTGAGTAAGAAATATATCGATGCCGTTCCATTAGATATTTATGTTGCGAATAGAGACGGTTCTAATAAAGTAAGACTCACAAACAATGATGCAACCAATTGGGCGCCTTCTTGGCATCCCGATGGAAACCACATTGTGTTCTCTTCTAACATGGACGATTGGAATACCGAGTACAACACATTTGGTCATAATTTTGAAATTTATATTATAAATATTCGCACAAAAAAATTAGAACGTTTGACTACCAATACTACATTTGATTCATTCCCAGTCTTTTCAAATGATGGAAAGCAGCTCGTGTTTGCGTCTAACCGAAATGTAGAAAACCCTAGACAAACTAACATTTTTAAAGCAGATATAAATAACTAAGGAATTTTTCTTCGATGCTTGAAATAAAAAATCTACATGCCAGTGTAGATGAAAAAGAAATTCTCAAAGGAATCAACCTATCGGTAAATGCCGGTGAGTTACACGCCATTATGGGCAGAAACGGTTCCGGGAAAAGCACCCTTTCGCAAGTGATTGCTGGACGTGATACTTATACAATTACCCAAGGGAAAATTCTGTACAAAGGCGAGGACATAGCAGATTGGTCACCGGAACACCGCGCCTTGGAAGGAGTTTTCCTTTCTTTTCAATATCCCGTTGTCATTCCCGGCGTCAATACAACATACTTTTTGAAAGCGGCGCTTAATGCAAAATTAAAGTACCTTGGGAAACCCGAATTAGACGCAATGGAATTTTTAACACTCATCCGTGAAAAACTAAAACTAGTTGGAATGGATGAAAATTATTTATCGCGGGCGGTGAATGATGGATTTTCAGGCGGTGAAAAAAAGCGGAATGAAATTCTCCAAATGCTGACGCTGGATCCAACCCTTTCCATTTTAGATGAAACAGATTCTGGACTTGATATAGACGCGCTGAAAATTGTTGCTGAAGGTGTAAATAATTACCGAAACAAAGATCGAGCAATTGTGGTCATTACACATTACCAACGTATTCTGGAATATATGGATATTGACAAAATTCATGTATTAATGGATGGGGAAATTGTTAGATCGGGTGGAGCAAACTTGGCGCAAAAACTAGAGGAAAAAGGATATTCCTGGTTGGAGGAAAAATCTGCATGAATTCCTTTTTATCTGAATTTGAATTTTTTGCAAACCACCGAGAAAATGAAACGGCAGAATCGAAAGCGCTTCGACAAAAAGGCTTAGATCAATTCAATGAACTTGGTCTGCCAAAACGCTCTTGGGAAGCTTGGCAATATTCTGATTTTTCCAAACTTGAATCCGCTCATTTTCGTTTGCCAAAAGAAAATGCTTTTCCATCAACCATCCCAGAGTCCATCCCAATTACCAGCGATTTCAATAAAATCGTGTTTGTAAACGACTTCTTTCAAAAACAAATGTCATCCTTCCCGGATAGCATAATTGTACGGACAATAATGGATATATCGGCTGAGGAATCATCAGAAATATTGAGCAAGTTGAATACAAATGAGAATCCGTTTCACGCATTGAATACAGCATTAATGAGTTCTAAAATCTTAATTGAAATTCCCAAAGGGATCATTTTAGAAAAACCCATCCACATTCTATTCCAAACTACAGATATTTCAGATTTGCAAATGACTCATCCTAGAGTAAGAGTAAAAACAGGAAGCAATTCTGAAGCTACCATAATCGAACATTATATTGGAAAATGCAAAACCGAATATTTTCAAAATATCGTTACAGAATTTTCTCTAGCAAATAATGCTCGGCTAAATCATATCCGTATCCAAGAGGACGGGATTAACGCCACACATGTTGCATCAACCCACTACCAGTTAGAATCAGATGCGAGTTTACATGGAATGCATTTTGCTTCAGGTTCTAAATTATACCGTCAGGATATTTCCGTAAGCCTTAACGGCGAAGGATCAGAAGCCAATTTGAACGGGCTTTGTTTATCCAATGAAATGCAACATTTAGATCATTTTGTCACTATGGATCATGATCAGCCTCAATGCGTAAGCCGTCAGCTTTTCAAATATATTTTATCGGATTCATCCTCCGGCGCATTTAATGGACGAATTGTTGTGAGCCCGGATTCTCAAAAAACAGACGCAATTCAAACCAATAAAAATCTACTTTTATCCGAATCAGCTTTGATGAATTCAAATCCACAGTTAGAAATCTATGCAAATGATGTCAAATGCGCCCACGGTTCTACTTCCGGACAAATGGACCCTGAGGCAATTTTTTATCTTCAAAGCCGTGGATTAAATAAAAATGAAGCTCGATTACTTTTGATAAATGGATTCGCTCGTGAGGTCATCCAAAATATCCAAGACAAGGCAACACAGGAATATCTGGATAACCTTTTGAATGATTGGTTAGATAAACAGAAAAATAAAATGTGATGGAAGATATTCGTGAACTATATCAGGAAGTCATTTTGGATCATAATCAGAGTCCCAGAAACTTTGGTCCTTTGGAAACCACAACCCACGAACTTGAAGGGATCAATCCTCTTTGTGGTGACCGATTGAAACTGTATGCACATTTGGAAAGTGACAGGATTGTGGACATTCATTTTGAAGGATCGGGATGCGCCATTTTCAAAGCGTCTTCATCCATTATGACAGAGATTATTAAAGACAAAACGACGCAGGAAGCTGAAAAATTATTTCACCAGTTTCATGAATTGGTCACAACCGGCAAAGGCGAAATTGAATCTATGGGAAAACTAGCCGTAATGGCTGGCGTTCATCAATATCCTGCGCGGGTGAAATGCGCAAGCCTCGCATGGCATACTTTGAAAAATATTCTTGATAAATCCAACGAAACAGTTACTACTGAATAAATAATGTTTAATGACAAAAACGAATATGTAACTCTACTTCGCGATGTTGATGCCACTCAAGTCCCTATGGGAACGAAGGCTACCTTAAAAAAGGGAGACCGGGGACAAATCACCCAAGCGCTTGGAGGAAATTTCACAATCCTGTATCACGGAAACCTATTCCAAATTGATAAAAAAGATGCCGAGGCCATTGGAAAAAAAATAGAGGAAGAGGCCGCACCGCTTCCCATTAATCCGAATGGTAATGTAAATGAAGATAGTATTTGGGATGTAATGAAAACTTGCTACGATCCGGAAATTCCGGTTAATATTGTTGAACTTGGGCTTATTTATTCCTGTGAAATATCCAGCTTAGATGATGGTGGCACTGAGGTGAATATAAAAATGACACTGACGGCTCCCGGTTGTGGAATGGGACACATTATTGCAGAGGAAGTCAACCAAAAAATAATGAACATCTCGGGCGTGTCAGAAGTACATGTAGAACTAGTTTGGGATCCGCCATGGAATCAAATGATGATGTCGGAGTCAGCTCGTCTTCATCTTGGAATGTTATGAGTTCGAATTTCGATCCCACATCTATTCGAGAAGATTTCCCGATTTTTTCTGTGCATCCGGACCTCGTTTATCTGGACAACGCTGCTACAAGCCAAACGCCCAAACATGTCACAAATGCTGTCTTAAAATATTATGAAACATTCAATGCAAATGTTCACCGTACTATTTATTCTATTGGGAATAAAGCAACACAAGCTTTTGAACATGCTAGAGAAAATGTAGCGGACTTTATTAACTCAAAAGAACATCGCTCAATTGTTTTTACCAAGAGTGCCACGGAGGCTATTAATTTGGTCGCCAATGCATGGGGAAGGAAAAATCTAGCTAACGGTGACGAAATTCTAATCACTGAAATGGAGCACCATAGTAATATCGTTCCATGGCAATTGATTGCGAAAGAAACCGACGCAAATCTCAAATATATTCCGATTACAAAAAATGGCGAACTTGAAAATTGGGAATCTTGCATTTCGGACAAAACGAAAATTGTTGCAATTACACACCAGTCAAATGTATTTGGCACTATTAATCCAATTGAAAAAATTGTAGAAAAAGCACATTCTTTCGGTGCTGTTGTTTTGGTGGATGCCGCTCAAAGCGTTCCACACTCAAAAGTGGACGTACAAAAACTGGGGTGCGACTTTCTTGTTTTTTCCGGACATAAAATGCTAGGGCCAACCGGCGTGGGTGTGCTCTATGGAAAACCCGATTTATTAGAAGGAATGGATCCATTCCTTGGCGGCGGTGAAATGATTAAAACCGTATCCATGGAATCTTCCACTTGGAATGACATTCCGCATAAATTTGAAGCCGGAACACCCAATATTGCTCAAACAATCGGGCTTGGGACAGCCATTGATTATCTTAATGAAATTGGTATGGGTACTATTCACGACTACGAGCAGGAATTGCTCATTTATACTTTGAGCATTTTTGAAAATAATCCTGCCATTACTGTATATGGAAAATCTAAAAAAAGAGCTGGTGCCTTGAGTTTTAATCTTGAAAACATTCATCCACACGATGTAGCACAATTTCTCGATAACGACGGAATTGCAATCCGTGCGGGGCATCATTGCGCACAACCGATTATGAAAAAGATCGGCGTATCAGCAACCTGCAGGGCGAGTTTTTATATGTACACCACAAAGGAAGATATTCATCAGTTAGCAGAAAGTCTCGAAAAAATTGAATCTATTTTTGCTTGAAACAGGCTAAATGCATAGAGCGCTGAGAAAAAAGTTTTACATAAGGGCACAAAGTTTCAATTTCCCCTTTTCATCCTAAGCGGTTCCCTCGGCGGGCTTTGCGGTTACTGCTTTTTTTTTACCATAAAATTTGTAAACTTGCGCGGTTCACAATTTGAGTAAATGACAGGGAGCATCAAATGGCTAAGAAAAAATCTGAAGACATAAATAAAAATAAATATCTTGTTACGCTTCGCTGGTACATCGAGACTGACGAAGATCTGGTCGCAGGTGCAAAAGAATCCGATGATAAAATCCTCGACATTCTGCGGCATCGGACAGACGGAAGAAAAACGTGTTCAACTTGTCCAACGCGCCATCAAGAAGGATATGCTATTTTAGATTATCATTATTTTATGGGTAATAAGCCAACTTATATGTCTGTGGATAAAATTTTGGAAGATCCTAAGTAATGCAAAGGCGCTACGGATTTAAAAAGTTATGGTAACTATCAGTATGGATAATTTCCTCGACGGCGGGATTTTGAAGGAAAAATCATTCCGGAAACAGGCAGATGAAACAGACTGGTCGCAATACGAGGGCGAGCGGGTGTTGATTAAAGGCTGTGCAGAAGTGGCCATTCCCACATGGGCCTATTGTATATTAGCTGCTAAACTTTCCCAAGTTGCGGATCATGTTTTGTATGGTGAAGCATGTGCAGCAGTGAAAATTTTTGATCGAAAAGAATTATGAAAAACAGAGTTAGCTGGGAACATTATTTCATGAACATTGCGCAGGAAGTGGGCACACGTTCCACCTGTGACCGCAAGCATGTGGGGTCCGTTATCGTTCGTGATAAAACTATTCTTTCTACGGGTTATAACGGTAGCATTCGCGGGCTTCCGCATTGTGATGAAGCCGGACACGAAATGGAAAACAACCATTGCGTCCGAACCGTGCATGCCGAAGCAAATGCGATTGTCCAGGCGGCGGCAAACGGTGTGCGGATTGAAGGCGCTGAAATATTTGTAACGGCATCACCGTGCTACAGCTGTTTTAAAATGATCACCAACTCAGGTATTAAGAAAATCTATTTTGGCGAATTTTACAGGGACGAACGCATTCGCGAACACGCAGAAGAGCTTGGAATTAAACTCGTTCATTTGGAATGATTTATAAATCAGCGGTTGGTTCTCTTCTCTTTTTTAACCGCAAAGAGTTTTTTGTAGTCCGGTAATATTCTATAACACATGAACATTCAAACACTTTTTATTATCTCAGATAAAGTTTCCCGAAGTGTTTTCAAATTGAATGTATGTATCACGTGACCCTTTTCTTTGAGCCATTCCGTCATTTGAAATTCCCGACTGGTTTTATGTCCGGTGTATTGTTCGATGACGCGCTTGCCGGAAAAACCGATATTCCCCGCGTGTTCTTCAAATAATCGAATTCCCCTTGAGCCATATCCGATGGCAACGCCACCTAAAGTTGGATCAGTAACCAATGTTATGACATTAATCCCAGCTCGTTCTACCCTTGTTAAAGCAACATGAGCTTTTGGAATCCCAACCATAGAAGAGCAACCTTCGTGCATGCGTGCCCCTCCGCCGGCTACCTGCAAAATTATAGGCACTTTTTTTTCTATGGCAATTTCCGCCGCTCGCCAAATCTTTTCTGCCGAGGACATACAAAATGATCCTCCTAAAAAACCAAAATCTGTTCCCACATATACAACCGATTTCCCTTCAATTTCTCCTTCTCCGGTCATCATGGATGTCATAAGCCCGGTCTTTTCGCGGGTTGCCTTCAGTTTTTCATCATATCCGGGAAATGACAAGATATCTTTATCAGCGATATATTTTGTTTCCTCGTGCTCAGAAAAAGATTCTGCATCAAGAGCATACTGAATGTAATCCCACGCAGTCAACCTAGTATAACGGCGTAGGCAGGTTGGACACACGAAGTCATTTTCTTCTAACTGACTGTAATGCTGAGGATCATAAACTCTGTCGCCATTTACAGTAGTACAATTTGAATGCCGTTTAATAAATCCGCCGGACGGCTTTTGTGGTATGTTTGTTTTAACAGATTTAACAGATTCTAATTCCTCAGTAGAGCATTCATTCCACTGACCAATTTGCTTCCAGCGTTGAATTCGGTTTTTAATTACGTCATCATCGGGAACAAGGGCAAATGCGGGTAGCCATTTTTCAAGAGCTTGGGTTACTGCTGCTTTGGTTTCACTGGGAAATTTATGCGCAGGACCCGGTAATTCCGGTATTAACTCATCCACAATGCCAACTTGAAGACCTTCCTTCGAGGTGATCCACATCGCTTCTGCAGCTCGGTTGGCTTCCTTGCGGCTATGGAACAAAATAGAGGATGCTGCTTCCGGTGATATGACCAAATACGTTGAAAATTCAAGTGCCAATACAATATCGCAACCGGTTAAGGCAATCGCGCCTCCGCTGCAACCACGATTAATTATAATGGACAATGTTGGGCGATTTGCTTCCGCTAACGCCTGAATGGTATTTCCAATGCGCCAAGCAATTCCTCCTGATTCTGCTTCTTCTGTGGGGTCTGCGCCGGGTGTGTCTAACAATGTGATAATTATCCGGTCTTCTGCATCAGCGATGTTTACCGCTTCGGTAGCCCGTTCATACGATGCCGGTGTGGGCATTCCGTGGTTCCATTTATCTGATGCTTCAGGATGAACCATAGCCTCCCGGATTTCCTTGTAATTTGAGGATGGCCCACTCTGCTGACCGATGAGCATGAGTTTTATTCCACTAAATTCTGCGCGGTGGGTTTGAATCAGGCAAGATCCAAATGATTGACTGTCTAGACATTCTTCAACTTGGTCAAAACATTCAAGATAATCTAAATATTTAGGGCGTTCTGGATGGAAAGAAAGCTGATATTTTTCAAACTCAGTTAGATTAGCAATAGATTCAGCTGAATAATCAAAGGTTCCATCTTTCTCGAAGGGTAAATAAAAATGATTATTGATTGCCATACCGGTAGTGTTCTATTCTAATTTTTCTTTATCGGATTTCGGGGTTCTTTTTTTAACCGTTAAGAGCCCAAAGGGAAACGCTTTTAAATGCGTTCCGCAATTAACTCTGCAATATCCACCACTTCCATAGATTCATCTTTACTGGTTACTTTCCTAGCGTCGTCCATCATAATCATACAAAAATTGCAAGAAGTGGCAACTTTTGTTGCGCCAGTTTCTATCGCTTCCTCAAATCGTTCAATGTTGATCCGCGTACCGGTATTTATTTCGTACCACATATTTCCACCACCGGCGCCACAGCAAAAACTTTGATCTTTGGTTCGAGCCATTTCAACCAAATTTTCTTCATTATTAATGACTGCTTGTAGAACATTCCTCGGGGCATCGTATTCTCCTTGATGGCGTCCAATATAACATGCATCATGAAAGGTGATTTTTTCAGTAATATTTTTTTCTGGTTTTATCTTTCCTTCAGAAATCAATTGTGAGATAAACTGAGAATGGTGAATGACTTCCAATTCGGCGCCCATTTCGCTGTAATCATTTTTAAGTGTAGTAAGGCAATGAGGACACTGCGTAATTATTTTTTTAATGTTATATTTTTCAAAATTTTCCATGTTTTGCATAGCTTGCATTTGGAATAGATATTCATTCCCAATTCTTCGAGCAGAATCACCTGTACAAGTTTCTTCATTTCCCAAAACAGCATAATCTATATTAGCTTCATTCAAAATTTTTGCGACAGATTTGGATATTCCCTTACCTCTATCATCATAGGCACCGGCACATCCGGCCCAGTACAAATATTCTGCAGATTTCTTTTCTCTAATTAGCGGAACGTTTAACCCTTCCATCCATTTTTCTCGGTCTTGCGGAGACATTCCCCATGGATTACCATAGGTTTCAATTTTATTGAATGCATCCATGGCTTCTTGGGGAAATTTGCTTTCCATGAGAACTAAATTTTGACGAATATGTAGAATATCCACCATCGGTTCATTGCCAACCGGACACACTTCAACACAAAATCCGCAGGTTGTGCAGGACCATAACGCTTCTTCCGAAAGCAACCATTGATGTAATGGTTCTGTCGTTTCGTCCCCTTTTGCTAAAGATGTTAAGTGATCATTAAAATAATAACGTTTGTTAATTTCAAGTGCGGATGGTGACAATTCTTTCCCCGTTATATAAGCAGGGCAGGAATCCTGACAACGATTGCACATGATACATGCGTACCCATCCAAAAAAGATTTTTGAGGTAAATGTTCGAGTTTTGATGCCCCAAATTGTTCAACATCTTCCGCTTCCAGATCCATGATATCTAATGTAGCTGGAGAACGGCGCTCTTTTGCCGCCATATAATTAAGAGGCCCCATAAATAAATGAGCATGTTTTGAAAATGGGAAATAAGGTAAAAATCCTAAAATTAATCCCAATGCCAACCACCAACTCATATGTTCCCCAAAAGCTATCGCACTTTCTGTCATTCCCAACCATATCCACATAAATGATAATATTGTAGCCGCAGGCTGGCTCCAATCTTGGCCATGCAAGGCCACTTCAAATGAAGCACCTATCAATCGAAAACCAACATGGCAGAGAATAAACATCCCAACAATGAATGAATCACGACGCATGCCTTTTCGAGCAGATTCGTTCAATAAAACCGGCTCTTTTATCGTCAGATTTTTATCCTTGTAAATAAATCGCCTAAATATGAAATATTTTACTCCAACTATTACAAGGACACTAAAAATATCCACAAATAATCGATAAACCTTCCCAATAAAATGATTGGGTATAAAATGAAACCCGGGAATCATTCCATACAGAATATCAACCACATTTACAGCCATGTAGAGCGTAAACCCCCAAGCTACTGCGGCATGAATTCCACCAACAACCGGTCTTGTTTTGAAAAGAGTACGTTGGCTTAAAAATATTCCCAATCCTTTTGGAAAATGTGCAAATGCTTTTTTCCAGTCAAGGGGATCCGATCCCCGACTGATAACTTTAAACATTTTGCTGAACGTCATCCATGAAAGTCCTAGCGATAATAGGACCATCACAATAAACATGATTCGTTCCAGGTTAGATAGCAAAGGCGATTTAGATTAGGTTTGTAATGCTTTGGTTAGCTTCGGAATGATTTCTAAAATATCACCAACTACTCCGTAATCAGAAATTTCGAAAATTGGTGCATCGGTATCTTTATTTATGGCGATGATATTTTTAGATCCTTTCATCCCCACCACATGCTGGATGGCGCCGGAAATACCGAGAGCTAAATACACCTTCGGTGCAACAGATTGCCCCGAACTTCCAACTTGGTGAATAGACGGAAGCCATCCGGAGTCAACAACCGGGCGAGATGAAGCCAGTTCGCCGCCAATCGCCTTGGCGAGTTCGGTTGCCATGGGAATATTTTCTTCCTTTCCAATGCCACGACCGATGGAAACAATGATATCTGCACTGGTTAAATCAAGACCACCTACCTCTTCTTGGAAAGGACTTTCTGAAAATGCTGTTACGTCATCTTTTGAAAGAGAAATATCCATTGACCTGACTAATGCACTACCGGGAGTTACATCGTCCAATGAAAAAGCAGCCGACTGGAAACTAACAATATACTGGGACGAGATTGAGGTTACATCAGCAATAAGTTTGGCATTAAAAACCTGTTTTGTAAAAATGGCACTACCACTTTCCTCGCGAACAGAAATGTTATCTGACAGAAAAGGAATTCCAAGTTTTGCACTCACGCGAGGCATGAAATCTCGTACCTGATACGAATGTCCGGCTACGATAATCTGTGGTGACTCTGCATCAATAACTTTAGCTAATGCGGAGGAATACCCATCCGCAGAGTACATTTTTAACTGATCATTAGAAATGGTAATAACATCATTGAGATTCATTTTGGAAGCTTCAACACCAAGCGAATCGCATCCATCGCCAATCGCAACAGCGCCAAAACTGAGACCGAGTTTTTTTGCCAAAGACTGACCCGCTGCTACCGCTTCAAGACTTATTCTGTGGATATTGCCATTGTTATTTTCAAGATAAATCAAGATATCCATTATAGAACCCTCAATTCTGATTTTAGCACTTCCATTATCCTATCTACTGCCTGATCCGCTGTGCCTTCTATCATTTCAGTTTGTTTTGATGCTTGAGGCACGCGGAAATTTGCTAAAGACTGCTTTGCCGATGTCCCGTTTAATTCGGATTTTTCAATCAATTTAATTTCCTTCTTCTTCGCTCCCATGATGCCTTTTAGTGAAGGATATCGTGGCTGGTTCAATCCGGACTGAATCGAAAGACTTGCTGGAATCGGTAGAGTTACCCACTGAAACCAACCGGATTCAAGCTCGCGCTTTACCCGAATACTGCCGTCTGAAACTTCGGTTGCCATGACCAAAGTCGCCGTTGACATTCCTAACATTTCACCAATGAGAACACCTATTTGGCCGAAACCAAGATCATCAGATTGGAGGCCAGACAAGACCAGATCAAAATCTTCAGACTTCAAAGATTCTGAAAGCAATGCAGCTGTCACAAGCGGATCGGAGTCTCCATTATCTTCTTCCTTGATATGCATCCCATAGTCTGCACCTTTTGCAAGTGCTTCGCGGATTATTTTTTGAACCCGATCTGGACCCATGCAAATGGCAACCACCTCTCCGCCACCAGATTTTTCTTTTATTTGCATAGCTTCTTCCAAAGCGTATGAATCACTTTCATTCATTTCGAAAGCAACTGTGCCTTCGTCAATCCAATTTGATTCCGCGTTTACCTGAAGTGGAGAATCGGACCCCGGAACTTGTTTAATTAATACTGCTATTTTCATTTTTCTCTTTCATGGAATTTTAATGCCTAAATCGATGGTTAAAAATAAACATATGCTATTCGGAAAACTAAATAATAGATGAGCTCAGCATTTACAAATTCATCCAAACAGGTACATTATTGGCAAGCCCAAATACTGGGATTATAACAAAATATATAAGCAAAACAATGACAACAATAGCTAGAAAATTTAACCCAAACCCACATTTCGCCATTTCTGGGATTGACACATGACCACTCGCAAGAATGCTAGCATTAGGGCCCGTTCCGGATGGAAGCATAAATGCACAGGATGCAGCAATGGTGGCAGGCACCATTAATAAAAACGGATGAAACCCACCTGCTTTTGATAATCCCGCCAAGATGGGTAAAAAGACAGCAGCAGTTGCGGCGTTTGAATTGATTTCCGTTAGGAAGACCATACAAGCAACTATGATTAGGATAACCACAAATATAGGTATTCCTGTTAAATCGAGACTATTTCCAATCCAAGAAACCAATCCTGATTCCCGGAATGCTGACGCAATAGCAAGCCCTCCACCGATGAGCATTGGAATTCCCCATGGTATAGATTGAGCGTCTTTCCATTCCAGTAGGCGTTTTTTGTGACCGGTTCCCTTCTTTGATCCTGTTGGTAAAATAAATAAAGCGAAAGCAGCCAAAAATGCAACAGTTGCATCCTTTGTATAGGATTCAACACCCAAGACATCAGACCATCCCGGAATGATCATATCGCCTATGATAAGATTCCTGCGAAAAATGAAACCAAGTGCATATAACACACTAATTAGTGCGACACGTTTTTCAGCAGTTGACATTCTACCAAGCGCTTTGTATTCATCATCAATAATTTTGTCTGAACCACTCAAGCCACCTTCAATACGAAAATATTTTATCAGATAAAACCAAGCAATCGGCAGGAAAACAATTACAAAGGGAATGCCAATTTTCATCCAATCCAAAAAGACGACTTCCGGAGAATCAGGGAAAATTTCTTTCATTGTGCTAACAAACTGGAGATTCGGAGGAGTCCCAACCAGCGTACCTGTTCCGCCAATACTTGCTGAATACGCGATGGCTAACATGAGTCCCGCGCTAAACCCTGGATCGGAAGAACCGTGTGTTTTTTCATGTTGAATAATTGCAAGCCCAATGGGGAGCATCATAAGGGTAGTAGAATTATTGGATGTCCACATTGATAGCAACGCTGTTGCTATCATAAAACTGAGAACAATTCTCTGACGACTGGTTCCAATCAATTTAATTGTTCCAAGTGCAATCCTCTTGTGCAATTGATTGGCTTCTATCGCTCTCGCCACAAAAAATGCACCTAATATAAGTAAGACAATATGATGCCCATATGCCCCGGCAATATCTTTTGCATTTAGAATTCCGAGTAAAGGGAACAATGCAATTGGAATGAAGGCTGTCGCAAAAATTGGGATAGCTTCCGTGATCCAAAAAATAGCCATCAATGCAGATACTGCCGCTGCCCTCATCCCGTTTGGATCCATCCCTTGAGGTGGAGGAAGCAAAAGAAGCAGAGCAAAAACTGATATACCAATGATTAGACCGAGTTTATTTCTCATAGCTTTGAATTGCATATTGGCATTAAAAACATAAAAGAATTTCTTGAATTTTATCCTAAAATGTCAAAACTTATGTTTACCATGGATTTCATGATTGATACTGTACTGCCAAATGGCTTATTTATTTTTGGCACATTAATCCTATTATGGAGTATAAAACGTTGGCTTGAGCGACGGGACTGGAAATAATTTTACCTAAAAATGACCCATTAAAAAAAATGATTGTCCAAGTCAAGTATCTTAACCTATTTTCACTAGTTCTAAGACGTTCCTGCTTGCAGATGCTCGCAGGCTTAACACTAACCATAAACGGAGGAAATCCAACATGAGAAAACAATTGCTAACAGGTATTACTCTAGCACTCGTGCTGTCTGCTTCATTGCCGGCAGAATCAATTCAAGGGAATTTTGACTTGAATTACGTAACTGTTCACTACACATACGAAGTTCGTGACTCATCTAGTGCTGACGACTCACTTGCTACTTACGCCATAACAGCATCGTGGCCAAGCTCAGCAAGTCCGATGTACACGCACACTTTAAAAGGTTTTTCGGTTGGAGACACTATTGCAACTACTTTAGTTCCTTTAGTAACTCCCGAATTATTAGCTGCTTTTGGTTACATTTTAACCGGTGATCCTACCGCGCCAGGTGTAGCTCTGAATATTGATATGAACGACAATGGAAGATTTACTATCAATGATGGGAGTACATATCCAACAACATCAACCATTAATTGTTCAACCGCTGCGGTTATTCCAAACGTTGCTGAATTTGGAACTTGGTTAAGCACCCAGGGCTTTACAGATCCAACTGATTCTAAAGCCTATAAAATGGGGTGGGGTATTACTCTTTCCGGGATTTTTGCTCAATTTCAACCTGCGGATCTAATTAATGATACTTTAGGTGTTCAATTTGGACCAGGTACTGCGATGGAAAACTGGGGAATGTTAACGGCTCACTATAGTGATGATGCCCATACACAACTTAGTTGGCTTGATGTTTATTGGGAAGCACACGACGGCGTCAGTAGTGGTTTGGGTGTAGATAGTGAAGGGAAATTTAACGGACATACTGGGGTTCCTGTTGTTTCTGTAGATACAACAACTATCCCATATATTGCTTCATTAAACCCTGCCATAAATGTATCAACAGATTACGGTATGCTTGGTGGTCCAGGTATTAAAACGGATTCAGTAGGTGCGACAGGAGATACAGTCTATACAGGCGTTTTCCCTGCCAATCATGGATACCTGTTCGATCCTATGGGTGATGATGGGATTCCATTTTCCGGCGATGAAGCATTGCAATTTACGGGATATTATTTTACTAAAAATTTCCTGACAGCTGCCGGTACGTTCGGAGCGGTCGCAACACCTATTATCACTGCAAATCCCCTTGACTTTGATAGCGCTTTTACCGCTGCAGCAACTGCAATAGCCTATACTTTTGCAGCAACAGCTGCAGATAGTGCTGCCGCACCTACAATTGGTGCAGGTGTTGGTGCCGCAATGACTGCATCGGTCGCCGCTGATTTGAGTAATTTGGGTGCCATTTCAGCATCTGGACCAACACAATCGCTCGGTGGCCTTGCAAGTGCTTTAGCAAGTGGCGCCTTCAGCGTGAATGTAAATGACTCTGATCATGATATGCTCTTAGATGGTACCACAGCAAATGGCAGATTGATTTACGAGGTTGACAATGTTTGTATTCCAGATAATACTACTCAACGAGTTAATCCTCATTTCCTATATACTGGAGTTATGAGTGTGGATCGTGATGCGCCTATTGCAAGCGAGTTTAAGCTCTTGGGTAATTATCCAAATCCATTCAATCCAGTTACCAAAATCAAATTCGCGCTTGATAGATTCTCAGATGTAACAGTGAAAATCTATTCACTCCTTGGTGAAGAAGTTGCCACACTCTATCAAGGCAATCTGGTAGCCGGTACATACGATGTAAAATGGTCTGGTAAAGACAATCAGGGATACAGCGTCCCAAGTGGTGTGTATTTTTATGAAGTAAAATCTGATAATCGCACTGCACAGGGCAAAATGTTGTTGCTTAAATAAATAAACTAAATAAAATCAACAAAATAAAAAGAACAGCTTCGTTAAAAGAAACGGGGCTGTTCTTTTTTAATAAACTATGAATATCAGAAGATTATTTTTTATATGCTTGGTAACAACAATTGCAATGGCGCAAAAAGGCACCATTTCGGGATCTATAAACGATGCTAACAATGGCGATCCTTTATTAGGTGCAAATGTAATTATAAAAGAAACGTCACAGGGCGCATCTACAGATACCGACGGACACTTTACAATCTCGAGGGTGAACCCGGGCAATTATACTTTAATTGTTACTTATATCGGTTATCAAACATTAAAAAATAAATTGGATCTGGGCGATGGAGAGACCATAAATGTTGAATTAACCCTTGAACCTGAAGCCATTCAGATGGAAACTTACGTCGTTACGGCATCAAGGAGACGAGAACGTGTTGAGGATGCTCCGGCAGCAATTTCGGTTATTTCCAAAAAAGAGATCCGACGAGAAAGCAATACAAATCTTGGCAGTTATTTAAAGGGAGTTAAAGGCATTGATTTCACCCAGTCCGGAATTGACAGTTACAATATGACTGCCAGAGGATTTAATTCTTCATTCAGCTCTCGACTACTGACCCTAACAGATGGCCGAATGGCCAATGTGCCCTCACTAAGACTTACGGCTTACAATGTTATTCCGGTATCCTTTGAAGATGTTGAACAAATTGAGGTTGTTTTAGGTCCTTCTTCTGCCCTTTATGGTCCAAATGCACACAGTGGTGTGTTGAACATTGTTACTAGCTCTCCCATCAGAACCCAAGGAACGAGCATCAATATCCAAGGAGGTTGGATGGATCAAACAGATGCTGACTTATTAAAAAAGATCACCTTTAGAACCGCTCATAAGGTAGGCAATTTTGGCTTTAAAATTTCAGGCGTTGCTTTGGCTGGGAAAGATTGGGTTCATTTTAATGAGGACGAATGGGAAGGGCATGATCCTGTATTTATCGGCCGCCCAAATTTAAAACATGATCGCTTGGACAGAGGTGGAATTCCAGGCGAAAATGGAAACCAAATGTTTACTTATGAAATGATCAATGAAGTGGATGATGCTGATGAATCCTGGGTTGGTTTCCTTTGGGGAGACAAGATCGCTACTGCAGGTGGTGAAGCTGGTTCACCCTTAATTACTCAAGAGATGGTTGATAAAGCTGCATCTGATGCGTTTAATCGTTTTACCTTAGATAACAGAATAACGCTTTGGTTTGTCACAGCAGATAAAATTGGTAAAACCTATGCTGATGGTATCGATAATAATGGCGATGGAGCAATTGATGAAGGTATTGATTTAGGTATCGATGATGAATCTGAAGCCTGGTATGATGGTGTCGATAATGATGGAGATGGAGAAATAGACGAAGCAGATGAAATAGGTTCTTCTTGGCTTGATAGATTCGGTAGCTATTATCAAGGAACTGATGCATCAACCCATAAATTTGGTTTTGGTGATTATAAATATGATTCTGAAGGCAACCTAATTTTTGACACAAATGATAACGGTCAATTTGGTGATAATTGGGGGTCAGATGGATTGGATAATGATGATGATTGGGGTCCCTTTAAAGATGACATGGGGAACACGTTTGATGTACCATACGAACCTTTCGTTGATCTAAATAATAATGGTCTATTTGATGCAGATGTAGGAGAAATTTGGGTAGATATTTTTGGAAATCAAGTTTTATTAGACTATGGATTAGATGGAATACCCGGCACAGGAGATTATGGAGAAGGAAATGGAGTTTGGGACGGAGAATCGTTCGATGATCTTAACAATAATGATGAATGGGACGATTCGTTTGATAACAATGACTTAGATGGAGATGGCTTGCCTAGCCAAGGGGAACTTGGAGTAGATGAATTTGATGAAATGGATTTTTCAGTCAATTATGGAGATTTACCGCAAAAATATATGGATGCAAATGATGATGGTATCAATGATTATCCTACTTTTAACGTCAGGAATTATCGTTATGACATGCGCCTAGATTGGGAACCAAACTCTGATTTAACCGTCAGCTTATCCCATGGATTCGCTTGGGCCAGAAACATTAACATTACGGGGATTGCGCGATACCTTGCTGATGGGTGGGTTTATCGTTATTACCAAGCAAGGATTCGATGGAAAAACTTTTTCCTACAAACTTACCTGAATTCCAGTTATTCTGGTGACCCCTCTCACCCGACTCGCAACTTGGCTACAGGATCTCTTATTTATGATCGCTCAAAAAAATTCAGTGCACAGTTACAACATGTTAATGAGTGGAAAGATGGAAATATTCGATTTGTATGGGGATTGGATTATTTTCTTACCTTGCCAGATACACGAGGCACTATTCTTTCCGATAAAAATTATACTGATAATCGCGACAACAACGGTACTGGAGAATCTGGTTCACCCTATATTTTCCACGATATTAATGATAATACATGGTATGAAGATGGCGAAGCCTTTTCGAAATGGGCGACTGATAACGGGACTGCAACAGGTGCATTATTAGATTCAACGGATGCTGTTCTTGGGGCGATTGCAGATGGACTTGACAATGACGGTGACAGCGACGATTTTACAGATTTAAATTCCAATGGTATTCCTGATTTTTTGGACTCAGATGGAAGTGGCGAATTTGAATTTGGTGAAACAGTAGAACCCGGAGTGCGCTGGTTGGGCGGACAAAGATTTATTGTTTATGCAGATGGACTTGACAATGACGGTGACGGTTTAATTGACGAGAATATTGATGAAGGCATCGATGAGGCGGCTGAGGATAATCGTTATACTGTCAACGAAATAGGTGCATATTACCAGGTAAATTGGAAGTTTAGTAAAAAATGGGAATTTATCCAGGCCACTCGGTTCGATGTACATGACCGACTATCAGATATGATTGAGTTCAATAACCAGGGTGAAGGAATGGGCTACAATCCTCTTGATTGGAAATTTGATTTTAGTAAAACTGACGGACTGCAAGTTTCGCCAAAAATTGGTCTTGTTTATCGTCCAATGGAAAATCAGAATTTTAGATTAACATGGGCTACTGCATTTAATACACCCTCAAATCAAGCATTATTCTTAGATATTTATGTAACGCGTGTTTCGATTTTTAAAGTGTATGCACGAGGTGCTGATGGCGGTTACAACTTTCCTAGAGATTCCCAAGGCAATCCCTACTATTATGATATTGATCGCTTTACTTATTTACCAATTGATACGAGCAATAGTATCCTCTTTTATCCTTCTACCGATCCTAGAATTGATGGGTTTTATGGTCAAACCCTAATTGATCTACCGGAGATTGAACCGGAAACGGTTAGGTCTTGGGAATTTGGTTATAAAGGAAGACTGAACAATAGATTGTTCGGAACTCTAGATATATATACAAGTCATTTTAGCAGTTTTGTCAGTCCGGTCACATTTATTACTCCCATTGTAATAGAAAAATCTATATTGGAAAGAGATTACGACGGTGATGGTCTTAATAATACAATTGACGAATTAGAAAAGAATAATATAATCGACCAGGATGATTATGATGAGTCTTTCAATCATTGGCGGGGTGGGATTCAAGGGATTACAGCTATGGACACCACTCCCGGGTTTACGCCACCCGTTGTTGTGGGTTACTTGAATTATGGCGAAGTTGACATGTGGGGCTTGGACGCGAGTTTAGTTTATTTTATTAATCCAAGGCTAAACTTAGATCTTACATATTCCTTTTTGGGTATGACAGAATTCTTTAATCCAATCACGAAGGGGAAAGACCCTATAAACGCACCGCGTAATAAAGCGGGGATGAAACTTCAATACAATCTACAGAAATGGCCCATTACCACATCATTAAATGCTAGATACGTGGACGGATTTAAATGGTCATCCGGTATTTATTTTGGTGATATAAAACCTTATACCATTTTTGATTTACATATTGGTTACAAAATAAATAATTATGCGACTGCCAATCTCTCAATTTCAAATCTGTTGGATAATAAACATACAGAAATTATTGGCGGTCCATCCTTAGGGCGAGTGATCGTTCTTAGATTACAAAATAGTTTTTAAAATAAAAATCCCCACTTCCGCGGGGATTTTAAGTGAAATATTAATTTGGTAGAGATTCTTTGGGCGGTTTTACACCGAAATCCGAAAATCCATCCTGACCTGGTGATTTGATTCCACCATATTTCTTTTCAAATTTCTGAAGGTTGTCTTGAAGGGCTAACAAAAATGCTTTTGCATGCGGCGGAGCCATTACAATTCTTGAGTGTACTTTGGCCTTCGCAACACCCGGCAACAGTCGTGTAAAATCCATAACTAATTCTGCCGGTGAATGCGTCACAACGACAAAATTTGAATATTCCCCTCCACTGACTTTATCGTCTAATTCGATATTGATTTGCTGAATATTTTTTTTCTTATCAGTCACGAGTTATTCCCCTCTATTTACTATTCTTAAAATCACGGCTATTGAATTCTTCCCAATCTTCCTCAATTCCCTTGAATTCTTCATAATCAATAGCTTTATCTTCCTTCTCCTGTTCGCGGCTTTTCTGCTGAACGACTTCATTTTCAAAAAGGCTGAAAGTATCCTTCCTCTTTTCAAATTCTGCCGGATCCACATCCTCTTCATCATCAGGTTCAAGTCGCTCAATATCTTCACTATAAACATTTGCATCAAAGAAATCAAGATCTTCAACAATTCCGTTTGTCATTAAATATTCGAGAAAATCGAGAAACTTACGATCACGCAGATCTACCTTGCATGATTTGCAACTCAAAGATTCCTTCAAAGAAACCTCTTCGAGAGTCTTTTCACAAACGGGGCAAATAATTCCTTCTAACATTCCTTTATCATCCTAAATTTCGACGAGAATATAATCGGGAGCATAGGTCGCGTCAACAGGTTTATTTAAGTTTTTTTCAGTTTATAATCCTAATAATTTTTGAATACGTAAATATCCCATTTCAATAAAACCTTCTTTGTCTCGTTCAATAAATACATTAAAAAACGATTCTTTTTCTTCTGATTGAAATCCAATCCTCAAATGAGCGTTTGATGCACAAACCAATTGCGCCGTTACGGGGTGAAAATCCGGATTTAAATCTACTGCAGCATCAAATTTCCTGGATAAAATCCGGTTCAAAGCTGAAGATTTCAATATTCCGAATCGATTAATGTCAGTATTTGAATATCCTCGAAAATCATCCACTAAATCAATCCCAATGTTATTCCTATTAACTTCATCTCCAACAATGCGAAGTGTTATATGCCCCGTTTTTCCGATGGAATCTTTTAACGCATTGATGAAGGCCAACGCAACCCGACGCTGATCTACCGGTTCCGGAATGGCAATTAACAAAGATGAAATTCCTGGATCATTCTGAGTGATTGTGAGCTTTTTTGATAACCGACTTCGATGTCGTTTCGCATTGTGGAATCGAAGTGCTATCCGTGTTTTAAGAGGCAATTTCATCCTCGAATATACCTTTCTCATAAAAAGTAACCTGTGTACTTTTACTGAATTATGGTCAAATTGATGATAAGAAAATAACGTTTTTATTTAATCAAGGCATACAAAATGAGAATTAGCAAAAAACTACTCTGGGGCGGATTTGGCTGGGCGCTTGGCGGCCCACTTGGCGGCATTATTGGTTATACACTTGCATCTATGTCGGATAACAAGTCCTATAGATCTTATTCTTACCAATCGGGAAGCCGAATGCCAAACACAAAACCCGGTGACTTTATTTTATCTTTACTTGTTTTGCTCGCTGCAGTGTTAAAGGCCGACAAAAAACTGTTAAAATCAGAACTGGATTACGTAAAAAAATTCCTCACAAAT
Source organism: Candidatus Neomarinimicrobiota bacterium (assembly GCA_018651745.1). NCBI lineage: Bacteria > Pseudomonadati > Fidelibacterota > Fidelibacterota bacterium. Next base: position 85,834 of record JABIDL010000010.1, read on the forward strand.
CAATTTTCATCTCAGCAAGTTCAAGAATTTATGACGTTATTCAAGGAAATTTTGGAACAGGATTATCCTCTCAGGGATGTCTGCCGGCAAATCCAAAGATCCATGGACCATCCGAGCCGATTAGAATTAATCCATGTATTATTCGGTCTTTCAAAAGCGGATGGACAAATTCATCCTTTAGAAATTGAGGTTATTAATAAAATATCCAATTATCTAAATATAAATGAAAAGGATTACGCATCGATCAAAGCAATGTTTATCGGAGATGTAAATGGCTCTTACACCGTTCTTGAAATCCATCCAAAAGTAACAGACAAAGATGTGAAAATAGCCTATCGAAAAATGGCAACAAAATATCATCCCGATAAAGTTGCTCATCTGGGAGAAGAATTAAAACTTCTTGCCGATAAAAAATTCAAATCAGTAAATAAAGCCTACCAAACGATTAAAAAAGAACGTGGAATTAACTGATGCCTGAAAAGTCGGGGCAATTCCCCTTTACCCGCGGCCTCTATCCGAATATGTATAAAGACCGCCTCTGGACCATGCGTCAATATGCCGGATTTACGTCTGCGGAAGAATCTAATCGACGGTATCGTTTTTTATTAGAGCAAGGTGTTACAGGTTTATCGGTTGCTTTTGATCTGCCCACACAAATAGGGTTTGACTCAGACCATAGCATGGCCACAGGCGAAGTCGGCCGGGTTGGCGTTCCCATTTCCACGATTGAAGATATGGAAATCCTGCTAAAAAATATACCATTAGACCAAGTTTCAACATCCATGACCATTAATGCAACCGCTCCAATTCTATTAGCCTTTTATATTGTAGCCGCAGAAAACAAAGGCATCAACAAAGCAAAACTTCGCGGCACTATCCAAAATGACATCCTGAAAGAATATATCGCTCGTGGAACCTATATTTATCCACCGGATGTTTCTATGAGGCTGGTGACAGATATTTTTGATTATTGTTCTAATCACCTGCCAAATTGGAATTCTATTTCTATTTCCGGGTACCATATTCGGGAAGCCGGGTCCACCGCGGCGCAGGAATTGGCCTTTACCTTTGCTAATGGAATCGCATATGTCCAGGCTGCTATTAATTGCGGATTGGATGTAAACACCTTTGGAAAACGCCTATCTTTCTTTTTTAATGCTCATAACGATTTCTTAACTGAGATAGCAAAATTTCGCGCGGCACGGAAACTCTGGGCCACCATCATGAAGGAACGTTTCCATACAACAAATGAAAAAGCTATGATGTGCCGGTTTCACACCCAAACCGGTGGCTCTACCCTCTCGGCACAACAAATTGATAACAATGTTGTGCGTACTACCATTCAAGCGCTTTCTGCTGTATTGGGCGGAACACAATCACTGCATACTAACTCGCGAGATGAGGCGTTGTCTTTACCAACTGATGAATCGGCAAAATTGGCGCTCAGAACACAACAAATAATCGCTCATGAATCCGGAGTTACACAATTTGCAGATCCACTTGGCGGAAGTGAAATAATTGAAAAACTTACTGTAACTCTTGAAAAAGAAGCACTATCGATCATAACAGAAATTGATGAAATGGGCGGAGCGCTTTCTGCGATTGAATCCGGATGGGTGCAAAATGAAATTGCCCGAAGCGCATATGAATATCAGAAAAATGTAGATTCAAAAAAACAAGTGATTGTTGGAGTGAATAAATTTATGGACGACACGGAACCTGATTTCGAATTGCTTGAAATCAGCAGTAAGGCTGAAGAAAAACAAATTACTCGGCTTATTGCATTCAGAAGTTCTAGAGATTCTTCAGAATGCTCCAATGCTTTGGCTAAACTCCGATCACACGCAAAAGGTACTGATAATCTCATCCCCTCAATTATTGAATGCGTACGAAAAAAATGCACATTGGGAGAAATCTCTGATACATTAAGAGAAATATTCGGCGAACATCAAATATAACTGTGGCTTTTTCCCAACTCGTTCAAGCCAATCTTTCTACCCAAGTTATCGGAAGGAAAATTGAATATTATCAAATTCTAAAATCCACCAATTCCGAAGCATGGAATTTAATATATGCCGGCGCTCAACATGGAATCGTGGTGATTACCGATCATCAGACCAGGGGAAAAGGAAGAGGAAAAAACTCGTGGGTTTCAAGCCCGAATAACAGTTTGACATTTTCCGTAGTCCTAAAGCCAAATGAAATACCATATTCTTCGCTATTTTCACTTTCTGCGGGGATTGCAATTGCAAAAACGTTACAGTTTTTTGGAATACAGTCGAATCTCAAATGGCCCAATGATATTTTGATCCATCAAAAAAAAGTAAGTGGAATTTTATGCGAAACAAAATTCCGAGCGTCAAACCCATCCGCTTTGGTAATCGGCATTGGATTAAATGTGAATGAAAAAGTTGAAGATTTGCAAACAGAATTATCCGAATCTTCAACATCCATGTCCATAGAATCCGGTATGATCTTTCAGCGCGAACGGGTAATGGCAGAAAGTCTTAATTTTCTTGAGGAATATCTTTTTAAGTCTGATGAAGAAATTATTAAAGAATGGGCCCAATTTTGTGGACATATTGGGAAAAACATTTCCTTTAGAGATGGTAAAGAAAAAATGCGCGGAAAATTTATCGGCCTGACTAATTCCGGGGCGGCAGTTGTCAATATAAATGGTACAGAAACAGAATTCTCTTCTCCAATTATTACGATCGAGAATTAAGAATAATTTGTGATTAGTACCGGTGGTAGGGCGACACCTTTATTTCAACTTCGAACTCCGGAAATTTACTTTTAACAGAATCTCGGATTTCATTTTCGCATGTTATAAAGTTAGTATGAGTAATGTTAGAAGTGAGATTCATTCCAAAAAGAATAACTTGGTGTTCGGGTGTATCTACAACTCGAATATCATGAACATTGGTGATCTGATCATTAGATTCACAATAGTGATTCAAATGATCCCTTAATTCATTAACAATTGGATGTTGAGGATGAATTGGATCCATATGAACTGTAGGTTCTACGTTTAGGTTTTTCTTAACGACATCCTCAACTTTTTCCGAAATATCATGTGCTTGAGCCGGAGGTTCATCGGCATCAATTTCAATGTGCATACTAATAAATTTTTCACGGCCGTAACTGTGAACCGTAATATCATGAATACCTAATACTCCATCCACTTGGACAACCATTTCCCTAATGGTTTCCAATTCGTCCTCTGTAGGAGGTTTGCCAAGCAAGTCGTCCACAGCATCTCTTGCAATATGAAATCCGGTCCAAAGAATAAATGCTGCAACACCCAGTCCGGCCCAGCCATCAAAAGACAGATAACCCATTTTACTTGCGATTAAAGCAAATACCACAATCAAAGAAGATAGTGCATCAGAACGATGGTGCCACGCATCTGCATGAAGCGTTCCGGAAGCAATTTTTTTCGATAAAAATTCTCCATAGCGTGCAGTGATCTCCTTAATGATTACCGTAAAACTTATCATGTAAATCATCCACCATTCCGGATTGATAGGTGTCGGAACCATGATTCTTTCAAATGATGCTTGAACAAATTCAATCCCTGCAACACCCAAGAAAACCGCAATAATGAGCGTAGCTATATACTCTGCCCTTCCATAGCCATAAGGATGGGTTGGGTCCGGCGGTTTCTTGGATTCATGAAATCCCCAAATGACTACAAGCGAACCGATGACATCTGCCAGAGTATGGAATGCGTCGGCAATGACACTGATCGCGCCAGCCATTACACCGATCATTAATTTGAGCACAAAAAGAATGGTATTGATTAAGACTGAAATCCAGCCTTGAAAAACACCGATATTTATCCTGTAAACACCTGCGGGTTCTTTTCCCTTGGGCACCCAATATTGTGTGAAGCGTTCAAACATGTTTTTAAATCATCCCCTTTATTTTATGCAGTTTATTATCCCCACCTTGTACCAAAGCATAATCAAACCCATTTTTTAGACACGCAAACCCATTCCTGCCGTCTTTCCGAATAGCAATATAAGCAACTTGAAAATCGGGATTGCCATGATGTTTTTTTATCACGCGCTTCAATGCTTCTTCACATGCTTCCGTTGGTTCGTAACCTTGCCGCATGAGTTCCACCACCAAGAAACTTCCAGTCGTCTTGATTACTTCTTCACCTAATCCTGTTGCGGCGGCGCAGCCAATTTCATTATCAACAAAAAGGCCGGCACCAATAATAGGACTGTCCCCCACTCTGCCATGCATTTTATAGGCCCAGCCACTGGTGGTGCATGCGCCGGCCAAGTCACCATTTTTATCTTGGGCTAAGACTGAAATTGTATCGTGTGTTTCATGGGGTGTCATTTCGCGACGTTTCTTTTTCCACTTTTCCCATGCTGCTTTAGATTCATCCGTAAGCAGATTCATTTCTTCAAATCCTTGTGAAACAGCAAATTGTCTTGCCCCTTCTCCCACAAGCATTACGTGTTTTGTATCTTCCATCACTTTTCGTGCCACTGATACAGGATGTTTAATATTCTGAACAAAAGCGACTGACCCTGCATTGCCGGTAGAATCCATGACACAAGCATCTAAGGTTACATTCCCTTTTTCGTCGGGAAGACCGCCAAAACCGACGGATGTACTTTTGGGATCCGCTTCGGGAATACGTGCACCCGCTTCTGCTGCATCCATGGCATTGCCACCATTTTGAAAAGAAATTAATCCTGCTTCATTGGCCGGGAGACCGTGGTCCCACGTGGATAAAAGAATTGGATCATTTTTATTGGTTTTGAGTTCAGTGTTACCAAATACTGCCTTTGGCGCAAACAACCCAATTGCACCTGTTTTTAAGAAATTTCTGCGTTTCATACCCATATTGCTAAAATAGCTCCCATGATTAATAGACCCACAAATTGGTAGCCTGTATTGATGAAATAGAATTGCCAGGATTTATCTTCGTATGCAACGGTGTTGAGTGAATAAGTGGCAATATAACCCAGCCAAAGCCAGAATCCGGTTGTGAGTCCGATAGCAAGATTAGACATTCCCGAATCTGTAAAAACTACTTTCATAAAATCAACAATGTGGGCTGTGACAAAAGCCATTACTAATCCACCGATAAATGAAATAATAAATGGTTTGGCGCCGGGACCTTTTTCCTTCATCTCTTTCAGCTTTTCATCAGAGAAGCCCATGGCCTTGATCCACGGATTAGCAAACAACACCGGTGAATACCATAATCCGCCAATGATGAAAAAGATTATGGCCGAAACAAGTACAGCTAAATAGTTAATGGTTGGTTCATACATAATGATCTCCTTGATTAATAGGACGCAATTTATCATATGGAGACGTGGCAACACCATGTATTTACAACACATCGCTCATCGATTATGAACAAAACAATTTGGGCAAAATGCTATTTATTTTTTGTTGAGAAATTGCTACATTAGTCTATCCTATGAAGGGATAACCAAACCAGAAGGAGAATAAAATGCTATTTCATGCAACCATTACGCATAGTTACCAAACCTGCCATTCACATGATGAAAATAAAAAAGCGAGAGTGATGGAGGCCATTCAAAACGCAGATGAAATTGGATTAAATGTCCATGGGGTTTATGTGGACCCACCCGGCCATGCGTTTTACATGGTTATAGAAGCAGATACTATGGACCAAATTGTACAATTTTTTGACCCAATGCTAGAATTGGGTGATGCGGACATTCATCCTGTCATGAGTATGCAGGCTGCTTTGGATGCAATATCAAAAGGTGAATAAAATGACTCTTAACACACTTTTCAAAATAAATACAGTGGTTGCTGGACTGTTTGGCATTGGATTCGTCATTGCACCCATTGCAGTCATGACACCTTATGGTATATCACAGGAGGCCATGGAAGCATCTGTAAATATGGCCAGATGGTTTGGCTCTGCCAATATTATGATAGCGCTAATCGTATGGTTTCTGAGCAATTCACCCGACTCCGATGCAAAAACTGCTGTAGCAAAAGCATTAAGTATCGGCTTTGGCATTAGTGCTGCGGTCAGTATCCTCAATCAATTGTCAGATGAGATTGGCGCTCTTGGTTGGTCAACTGTTGCCATTTTTGCGATTTTTCAATTGGCGTATGGCAAATTCGGTTATTTAAATAACCAAAATTAATGAGATTTAAAACCCATGCGAAGGATAATAAATCCTTCGCATGGGTTTTAAACTACTACCGGATCTAATATGACAGCTTTTGGTAATTTTTTTAGATTTTTTCCTGCAATATACAAGTCCATGGCTTTTTGAGCATTTAGCCAGAATTCTGCTGTAGTATTAAATGTCGCTGCCAATTTTAAAGCCATTAAAGCACTTAATCCTGTGCGCTCATTCACAAGTCGGTTAACCACTTTAACATCACACCCAACATGGTCAGCCAGTTGTTTTTGACTCATATTTAATGGAGCCAAAAATTCATCTTTTAGAATTTCACCAACAGATGTTGGTTTTCTTTGAATTCGAATCATAACATGTCTCCTATTTTTTATTAATGATAATCAATAATTGCCACATCAAAAGGCCCCATTGAATTCCATTTAAAAACAATTCGCCATTGATTATTTATTCTGATACTGTACCAACCTTTCAATTTCCCTTTTAATAGTTCTAAACGATTGGATGGGGGCGATTTCAAATCAGAAAGAATATTTGCATAATTCATCATATCTAATTTCCGCTTTGCAATTTTAGTAAGATTTCTCCATCCAACTTTTTTCTTGACGATTCCAAAAACAAAAAATGTTTCCGTATTCTTGTCTGAAAAGGACTGAATCATTATCTAAAGTTACCTTGCATAGGTATACCCGTACAAGGTATATATTCTATCAATAAGGTATAAAAATTTATAATCAAGAATCGTAAGCGGCAATTCCCGTTTCAGCTTGCCCAATTATTAAGGTATGCATTTCGTGGGTGCCTTCGTAAGTATAAACCGATTCAATATTTGCCATGTGGCGCATAATGGGGTAATCTTCTGTAATTCCGTTTGCCCCCAATATTCCGCGAGATATACTGGCAACATCTCGGGCTAATTCACAATTGTTCCGCTTTGCCATGGAGACTTGCTGAAAAGTCATGGTGCCTTCATCTTTCAATCGTCCCAGTCGATAAACCAACAACTGCGCTTCGGTGATTCGCGTCACCATTTCCGCCAACTTGGCTTGGGTCAATTGATATCCGCCGATAGGCTTGGAGAATTGTTTCCGCTCTTTAGAATATTCCAACGCGGTATTGTAACAATCCACAGCACAGCCAACCATTCCCCAAGAAATGCCGTAGCGTGCTTGGGTCAAACAACCCAATGGCCCTTTCAATCCTTCAATGTTTGGAAGCCTTGCAGAATCAGGAACTCGGACATTCACCATTGAAAGTTCAGATGTGACAGACGCACGTAAACTTAATTTTCCATGGATATCGCTGGACGTAAATCCATCCATTCCTTTTTCTAATAAAAATCCACGAACAATGCCTTCTTCATCTCGAGCCCAGACCACAGCCACATCAGCCACAGATCCATTGGTAATCCACATTTTGTTGCCGTTGATGATCCAGTCGTCCCCGTCCCGTTTACATCGGGTGGACATGCCACCTGGGTTTGAGCCGAAGTTGGGTTCTGTCAGTCCAAAACAACCGATTTTTGTACCGGCACCCAAACCTGGGAGCCACTTGGCTTTTTGTTCATCCGAACCATAGGCGTGGATGGGATACATAACTAATGCACCTTGCACGCTGGCAAAAGAACGAAGTCCTGAATCTCCTCTTTCTAATTCGTGAAGGATGAGTCCGTATGCCACATTGCTCACACCGGCGCCACCACTTTCTTCCGGCAGAGATGAACCCATAAAGCCCAGTTCGCCGAGCTTGGAGACCAGTTCCATGGGAAAGGTTGAATTCTCATAATGTTCATTTATAACGGGCATGAATTCCGTTTGGACGAAATCGTAAGCTGTTTGCTGAATCAGCAATTCTTCTTCTAACAGCAGATCTGTAATGTTATAAAAATCGGGTCCTAATTTTTTCATAAATTTTCCTTTCTAATTAACCACAAGTTGTGACATAAAATCCCGGACAGTAAAATTCTCACAATTAAAAATCAATTCTTTGAGAGCTGTTAATTCATTTTCATTGAATTTATCTCCGGAAAGAGAATTAAATTTATTTTCCAAATCATCCATAGTCATGGGTTCTCGAGGATCCCCTTTGGGATATTCAAGGTATTCGGAATATTCATTTCCGTCGTTTGTAGTAATCACAACCCTTGATGGCTGCTTTTCCGGAAACATTTTTTCGAATTCCTGTGAAGGTTCGCCCTTGATTTTATCTATTACTTCAAAGATTTTTGGATCGTTTAATTTCTCATCAGAAAAAGAATCGGTAGTGATTTTTTTATCAACAATTGCTGCTGCCATACAATAAGGCAGCGAATGATCTGCTGTTTCTCTTGATTCAGGACGGTATTTTGTAGGATCAAACAAAATATCATATGCTTGAGCAAAAGCAGTTACTTTGACTTCTTTAATGTCTGTGTAAATCAAATCATTGTTGATCATGGCATTCAAGGCACAGGAAATGTGCGTATGAGTTAGGGCTTCCGTGGGGAATGCTTTCATACCGCATTCCAAGATTTTATAATCTTTCCCCAGATTTCCCACTAATGCTTCAACATCCCATCCCCAAGATGAAATGCCATCACGTCCTTCCATATCCGTCGGGTTTAATAATTCATCTTTCGCATTCCACCCGATGAATGCATCCATGAATCCTTCTTTTCCTTCAAATACTTTCTCCGTTCCGGAATACCCTTTTTGTGCCATAAGTGCTGCAAATACACCGCTTTGTACCGCCATGGGATCCACTGTATTTTTCATCATGGTCAATTTCCCGGCTGTAGGACAGCCGATGGTATGATTATGACATCCGCTGATACCGATGGCATTTACCATTTGATCAACCGTCAGCTCAAGAATTTTCCCTGCAACTATGGGCGATACAAATTGGGTCAAAGTCGCATGATGCCATTTCCGTTCACGAACACCGGGTTTTGCAAATAAACATAGTCTTTGCTCGAATTCGTATGCCAGAACGATAGCAACTATCACATCCTTCATAGATGAATCCACTTTTTCTGCAGTACTCAATGCGGCCGGGATTATATCACTGGGATGGCTGGGGTCGTCTTTCCAATAAATATCGTTGAAATCCAGGGCACGAATCATGAGCGAATTGATCAAGGCAGTATTCACCGCTGGTAATTCATCGCCAAAACCGATTACTTTGGATTCTGATGAACCGCCCATTTCCCGATATATGTCCAGAATCACATTTACATCGTGTGTTTTCATGCTACCAAAGGCACAACCCAATGAATCGTAAAGATACCGTTTTACCTCAAAAATGACATTTTCCGGTAAATCCTCGTATTTCAGGTTAACGGCAAATTCAGAAATTTGTCTTGCAATTGATTTATCCATTTTTATCCTTATTTACAATGAATTTTACTAATCAAGCGAAAAGGTGTTTTCTTTTCTTTTAATTCGTGTTTTTCGTTTATTTCGTTGTTAATCAAAGTTTTTCGATGATTGCGTTAGCCATTTGTGATGTTGATGCAGCGCCATTTTCAACCACATCAGCCTTCCCCCGCATTTTTGCCATATCATATGTTCTGATTTTTCCTTCGGCTACAACATCGGCAACTGCTTTCCGGATTTTTGATGCAATGTCCTGTTCATCAATGAAGTCCAGCATCATGCAGGCGGATTCAACCATGGCAATTGGATTAACTATCGAAACAGGATAATCCGCATATTTCGGTGCACTTCCATGGGTTGGCTCAAACACACCCACACCTGTTTCAGGATTGTATTGGGCACTGCAGGCAAAACCAAGCCCACCAATAAGTCCCGCAAAACCATCAGAAACAATATCGCCAAACATATTCCCGGCAACAATCACACCGTAATTTTCCGGATTTTTAGTCAGCCACATCATTTGAGCATCAATGTTTGTATTCCAAAGTGCGATATCGGAAAAATCTGCTTTTTGAATTTCCTGTGCCATTTTATACATCATTCCAGACGTTTCTCTGATAACATTAGGTTTTTCACAAACAGTGACAGATTTATAGCTGTATTTTTTAGCATGTTCAAACGCAGCCCGCAAAATTCTTTCTGTGGCATTTTTAGTGAATATCCTCGTTGATACAGAAATTTCCTCTTTGGGTGAGTCACCGAAATTCTGTTGAAATTTAGGATGAGTCATGAGTGCATCATATACCTGCGGTGGTGGGTCACTCCACTCTACTCCGCCATATAACCCTTCCGTATTCTGGCGAAATATTGCTACATCCACTTCTGGCTCATCAATTACATCTCCAACACCTCTGCGTATGAAATTCAACGGATTTCCAGTATACGTCCGACACGGGCGCAAACAGATGTCCAGTCCAAAATGTTGACGCAAACCCACAATCGGACTGGAATACACCAATCCTTTTTCCTGTAAATCAGATGAGAGTTCATCAAACGCTTCATCCTTGGGTTTGGATGTAATAGCACCAAATAGAGCGATTTTATGTTCTTCAAGCAAATCAAGGGTTCTTTGTGGCAAGGGATTTCCTTCTGTTTTCCAAAATTCCCAGCCGATATCTCCTTCAACATAGTCAGCTTCAAATCCAGCCGAATCCAAGACGCGTAATGTTTCTTCTAATACAACTTTACCGATACCGTCTCCGGGCATTTTTACGATTGTTCTATTTGCCATTTTTTCTCCTTATTAACAACGAATTAAACGAATATAACGAAACAATTAAGAGCATCTATCATTGATTGATTTCATGATATTATTTGAAATTTTATTTATTTAGTACTGACAGCCGTTTAAATTGAATAGGTATTTTACCAAAATTTATTACATACCAACTTCGTAATCTGATGCTTTCAAGTAATTGACTAATTGAGCATAATGATTGGGATGAAGTGTTTCCACTGCTTTTAATTCTAAAATAATTTTATTCTCTACAACTATATCTGCAAAATACTCACCAACATTTTCACTCCGAAAAAACACATTGATTAACTTTTGTTGTTCCATTTTAAGTCCAATGGATTTTAAAGCAATAATCAACGAATTTTCATACACTTTTTCAAGAAAACCAATCCCTAATTCCTTTTGAACTTCAATGGCAGTTTTAATGATTAAATCTGATAAATTTTTATGTAATATTTTCATTGTTTATATTTCAATAACCAAATTCGTTTGTTTCGTTTTGTTCGTTGTGAATCTCACATTTATTCCATTCGTTTGCTTCGTTTTATTCGTTGTGAATCAAATTCTTTTCTTCACCCAGTTTTCTAATCCACCCGTCAAGATTAATTCTTGTGCGGCTGTTCCAACTGCAGAAATTGAATATTGTATATCATCTACTTGCAGCACCGATGATGCGAAATCAATTGAAGCAAGCAAACCTGTTTTAACTGTCAATTTTTTGGTACCGAATTTTTCTTTCAAATCTTTCACAAGGTCCGGCGCTTCTATGACCAAATAACCATTGTTCAGTGCATTTCGCTTATATGTCTGGCTAAAAGAACCAGCAATAACGAGTTGAATACCTCTATATTTTAACGAAGTAGCAGCTTGTTCTCTTGAACTGCCGGAACCAAAATTAAACCCACTGACCAAAATATCATTTTCTTCAACAATTTTTCCAAATTCCGGATCATAATTTTCCATGACAACAGCAGCCATTTGGTCAGGTGTCAAACCATCTACATAAGTATATTTTCCGGGATAAATACCATCAGTATTCAAATTATCCTGATGGCAGAATATCAACTCTCCGGATAATTTTTCAGGAAACCCCTCTAACAACGAAACTGAACTTTTTTCTCCGGAAGGTTGACTATTTATTTCAATATTACTTATAGGTTCAGTATCTGGATAAAATTCTGGGACTGTTATTTTACCGGCTATAGCCGAAGCAGCAACTACTGCTGGTGATGCCAAATACGCTTTGGCGCTTCTGCTGCCCATACGACCTTTAAAATTTCTGTTCGTTGCAGAAATTCCGACTTCATCATCTTTCAACAATCCAATCCCTAATCCAATGCAGGGACCACAGCCCGGTGGTAAAGAAATAGCACCTGCAGCCAATAATGTTTGCCAGTCACCCTTTTCTTCACTTGCTGCCTTGACTTCGCTGGAAGCAGCGGCAATATAAAATTCAACGTGTTTAGCTACTTTTCTACCTCGCACAATTTCAGCTGCTTGAGTTAAATCATCTGTCCGGCTATTCGTACAACTCACCAAATAGGCTTTATTAATTGAGATATTTCGATTAGACATTTCTTTTACCGCCGTCATGGTTTTTACATTATCCGGTCCGGCAACATGGGGGGTAACAGTGGATAGATTTAATGTTAATTCTTTTGCATAAAATGCACCAGCATCTCTAGAAAGATGTTCATCTTCCAACTGCTGAATACGGTCAAGATTTATTCTCGGATGCTCGCCATTTTTACTTTCTTCGTCAGAAGGAACACCTTCCAACCCCCGTTTAGAAATAAATTCTGCTCGGTTTCGTAACCATTGAATCGTCACATCGTCAATAGGGAATAACCCCACAAGGGCGCCCCATTCGGTGGTCATGTTGGCAATGGTTAATCTATCATTGATGGATAAAGAATTAATTCCTTCCCCGGAAAATTCTAATGCATGGTTTAATACTTCATCATGATTAAAAACCCCAGCAAGTGTAATAATTACATCCTTTCCAGTTACTCCGGAAGATATTTTTCCAGTCAATTCAACTTTAGCAACGGTTGGTATTTGCCACCATGTTCTACCTGTCGCCCAAATGGCGGCTGCATCTGTTCGAACTACAGGTGTTCCCAAGCATCCCAAACCGCCGTACATATTTGCGTGGCTATCGGAAGCAACAGCCATTGTCCCGGGAAAAGCGTAACCTTCTTCACACATTACCTGATGACCTATTCCTCGCCCAGCCGGATAAAAATCTACTCCCATTTTTTCCGCAAATGTTTCGATTTCGGTATATTTTTTCATATTTGACGAAGACGTATCCTGCACATTATGATCTAATGCAAACATGGGTTGGCGGGGGATGGCTATTCTGGCAGCGCCTATTGATTTAAACTTTTCTGATACGGGCGCTGTATTATCGTGGGTCAAAATATGTTCTGGTTGAATCGAAATATAATCCCCAGAATGAACTTCGATCCCCTGCGGTAAATCCACAGTATATTTCTGTGCTATTTTTTCAACTAGATTTTGTGACATTTTTTACGCTTTAAATGGTTCAAAACTCACAAAATCAGCATGGTGTACAATAATAGATTCTACCGTTCGTTTACCTAATTCGCCTTCTTTTGAATGAGTACCGATAATATGCTGAACATCTGCCGGTAAATCAAATCTCGCAGCAATGGCAACTCCGCTGAATGGGTGGCGGACTTTGCTACCGTAATCACTTGTAGATAGTTTACCGTCAATCATTTCGTATTCTAACAATTTCCCCACGTCGATTAAAATGGCACCGGCAATGAGTATATCCATATTAATCTCAATTTCATCACCAAAATTTTCCTGCATACGTTTAGCAATATCAACAGCCAGATGGACACAGGTTCGCTTATGATTCATAAAGGTTACGTTACAATCTTTTATTAAGAGTGAAAATGGAATTTCCATCAAGTCATCTGCTGACAATACACTATTATCGATTGCCCATTCCCATGCTGCGGATACCTTTTCTTTTAATTCTTTATTCTTTATCCAATCTATTTCAGGCCAAATTTTTAATATGTTTTCTTTATTGCTCATAATCATTCCTTTACTTTAAAAATCGAATCTATAACCGTCCCGTCAACCCATTTAACAACGCTGATCACTTCATCTGTTAGTTCTGGTTTTTCAGGGGCACCACCAATAAGGTCATCTACTTCCGCTTTTATCTCCTCAATTTTTCTGATTGGTAAACCGCTGTTTTTTGTTGCCTTTATCAAATCTTTCCGTAACGGATTAATGGCTATGCCCCTTTCGGTAACAATAACATCAATCAATTCTCCAGGACCGACCAAAGTTGTGACTTCATCCACAATTATGGGAATACGATCTCGAAAGGCCGGGATGGGTAATATAGTACATTTACTGAAAAGGCAATTTTGCCAACCACCAATTCCATGAAGCATTCGACCGTCCGAATGTGTCACTACATTGGCATTAAAATTTACATCCACTTCTGTAGCACCCAGCACTACTACATCCAGCATGGAAGCAAAATTTCCTTTTCCATGCCAATTATAACTGGTAAAAGGCGATGTATCCACATGGCCCGAATTTTCTCTCATTGAGTGAACGCCATCTAAATCAAATGTTTGACCATCCAGAATAAAATCAGTAAGCCCTTCTTCCAGCATTTCCACTAGATATTTGGTGGAACCACCGCGGATGAATCGGGCTTTGATGCCAGCATCTTTCATCATTTCTTTCAAATAGATGGCAAATGCCAACGCAGTGCCGCCGGCACCGGCTTGAAAGCTAAAACCGTCTTGAAGAATATCGGCAGCTTGAACAAATTTTGCTGTCAGTTCAGCAATATATAATCTATCCGGAGAGCGGGTGAGTTTGGTTGTCCCTGACACAATTTTTTCCGGATCTCCTACCTTATCCATTACAACTACATAATCCACATTCTGCCCCTGGATCTGCCAAGGCACACATGGAAATGGCACCAAATTATCTGTCACAACTATGACTTTATCGGCATACAGAGTGTCCACCAGACCAAACCCCAATAATCCGCACGCGGATGAACCGCGATCTCCCGTGGCGTTCCCAAATTCATCAGCAGTCGGCGCGGCAATAATAGCAATGTCAATGTGAACTTCTCCATCTTGCACCGCCTGCCAGCGGCCGCCATGACTTCTTAAAACGCCTGTTCCGCGCATTCCTCCTTTTGATGCAAAATCACCCAGAGGTCCATTTAATGAGCCCTCAATCCAATCAATGGTTCCGTTTTTAATATGGTCAATTACAGGTTTATGGCATGGAAAAGCAGCCGAGGGAAACCAGCGTAAACCTTTTACACCCATGTTTGCGGCAATATCGAACACTTGATTCATAACTAAATCTCCATTACGAAAATGGTGATGATTCGAAATAGTCATACCGTCCTTTAATCCGCATTTTTTCAATGCTTTTTGCAAAGATCCGATTATTTTATTCCCATCCTTTGGATAGCCAGAGCAAGAGCGAATAGGCGGCGCTGCTTTTGGACCCGATGGTTTATGTTTATCAACACCCATAAATGGAGTTTGTTTAATTCCATTTATTTCAACAGGAACTAATCGGCTAACAGAATTTTGCACCATTTTTGGCTTTTTCATTTTTTCTTCCAATCTTTTGATAACAGCTCCGAAGCAATGGCCAAATCAATGGTCTGCTGTGCTTTTTGTACAACAGGAGCATCTATCATTTTACTCCCCAGTGAAACCACACCAAGTCCTTTTGCTTCGGCTTCATCAAACGCCAATATAATTTTTTTTGCTCTTTCAATTTCTGAATCAGTTGGTGAAAATTCTTCATGAATTGGCTGAATTTGTCTTGGATGAATACAGCCCTTACCATTAAAACCAAGAGCCTTGGCTTCTCTGGCCGAAATTCTTAATGCTTCCTCGTCACTGATATCAACTGATACAGTGTCAATTGCCTGAAGACCTGCAGTGCGGGCAGCATTGATGATTGTGCTGCGTGCAAATAAAGATTCATTACCTTCATCCGTACGCACGATTCCAAGATCGGCAGTGTAATCTTCCAATCCAATCGTCAGTGCAACGTTATTTGGTGAAGCTTCGGCAATTTCCAATGCATGCATCACACCTTTTGCGCTTTCAATTATAGGCATAAGAAACACCGGTTCTTTCCGTCCGCATTTTTTACTGATATCCGAAATTTTTTCATCTACAGCTATAATCTGTTCCCTACTTTCCGCTTTTGGAATAAGCACCAAATGAACATTGTGAGGGACAACAAACTCAAGGTCTATTAATCCCATCTCTCCCTGATTGATTCTCACCATGCGTTCAGCACCAAAAAAGTCTAATGTCCGCAGAGCATTCCGAACGATAAACCGAGTGGATTCTTTTTCTGACGATGCTACAGAATCTTCCAAATCCAAAATAATTCCATCCGGTTTGTGAATGCCGGCATTCAGCATAAGTTTGGGCTGATTTCCTGGAATATATAATCGACTACGACGAAAACGATCTCGATTTGATTTTCCTTTGCAATGAGGTTTCATTTCCGGTAAAGATTCTTCCGCGATGCCTGGATGAGCAGCTTTAATCACTGCTTCAATACGGGCGGCAATGACAAAAGGTAATGCGCCAAAATCTTCTAAGATGAATTCACCGGAATTAATCCCTAAATCTTTACAAACCATCTTCGCCTGGTTAAGAATAGATTCTCTAAATAATATATCAACCTTGCTTGATAATAAAAAATCTAATGGATTAGAACTTGGTGAATAGGTAATTTTTAAATCAGATTTGGGTTTGTCACCCTTTGTCCCGGCAAAATATTCTTTTTTCATAATCTATCGTTGAATTTGAATTCTGTCTTTTAAAGTGACGGGGAATTTATGACCGACTTTTCACCCATTCCAAGAAATGCAAAACGAATTAAAAATTTTAACCAACATACTGTGTACCAATTGTCATTTTAACTTTTTCCTTTCAGATAATAATTTTACTGCTTTAGCAATGCGACGCAAGCGGGTTTCCTCTTTTTTCGCACCTTCAATCCATTCTACATACAGTTTTTTATAAGATGGTGCCAATCCATCAAAAAATTCAACAGCTTCAGGATTCATAGCATCACGGAAATCTTGCGGTACTTTTACAACCCTTTTTGCTGTATCTTTTTCCATCTTGACAGAAACCGTATCCCCTGCATATTTGCTAATTTTTTTACGAATTTCTTTTTTAACCACCAAGTTATGTTTCCCGCCACCCAATGGTAAAAGTGTACTTTGGAAAGAGACACCATCAATAGTTCCCTTTACTTTCACTTTTGCTTTTGAACCATATTCCTTTTCAACGCTGAACGGAACAGTCAAAAAAGTCCAAGCACCGGAAATATCATAGGTGATGAGTTTTGTTTTAAATTTCTTCATTGTTTAGCCAAAGAGGACAGAGAGAGATTATATATTGGAAAACCAATCTTTATTTATTTGGACTATTTCTTCTATTTCAACATTAGAACCTTAACCACCTAAATTATGTAAAGGTTCTAATAAAGGATTAAATAGATCGTCATAATTATAGTCAAAGTATTCCATTTATCTTCTTCTAAATAATTTATTCTTCGTGTTCTCTGTGGCTCTGCAATTCAAATCAATCCATGGTCTGCAAATGAATACACATCATCTCCGGCAATGATTAAATGATCGTGGATATATACATCGATGGTTTTTGTTGCTTCTTTTAATTTTTTGGTAATGGTTAAATCATCCTGGCTTGGATTGGGATTTCCACTGGGGTGATTATGAACTAAAACAAGTGCAGATGCATTATTATTAAGAGCTCGCTTTATTACTTCCCGGGGGTAAACGGCTGAAGTGTTCAACGTCCCCTCAAAAAGTTTTTCCATTTTTAGTATTTGATTTCTACCATTCAGATAGATCACCAAAAAAACTTCGTTGCTTTTGTCACGTAGTGAATGCTTTAAATAATTCAACACATCACCTGAAGATCGAATATAATCCATGTCAAGAATTCGATCAGCTAAAAAGCGACGTGCCACATCTTGTGTCAACTTGAGACCAAAAATATTTTTATCACCAATACCTTTTATTTTTTTCAAATCCTTGGAATCTGCTTCTAGAACAGCTTTTAAGGAACCAAATTTTTTCATGGCATCTTTTGCTGGCTGTTTACAATCGGATCGAGGTGTCCCCAACGTGAGTAGAAGTTCAATTATTTCATAATCAAGAAAACCGTCCAAGCTACTTTTGAGAAATTTTTCTCGAAGACGTTGTCGGTGACCTGAATTATTTGAAGTGTTCATGTGTTTTAAGTATTGAAAGTGTTTAAGTGAGAAACAATAAGGACAAGGACCTCACCACTTTAGCAGATTATTACTCCCTCTTATTTTTTTAATGAGATAAGTTTTTTCTTAAACTCTCGCAACTCCCGCACGTTCCCAATCTCAATTTCACCCGAATCCCATTTGAGTTTGAAATCTCTTTCAGAATCAGAGCCTCCCTGTTTTTTGTATAATAGATATAGATCAGCTGCTTCTCTGGGTTTACCTTTATGAAGGGTCGCAGCTACTTGATACGCAATATCTTCAAGTATATCATCTATTACGCGGTCTGGAAGTTTTTTCTCCAACAATCCTTTTTCAATTTTAGAAAATCGCATCCCATGAATCACATAATCCTGATATGCCTCCCATGCAAAGGGTGCGACCTTTTTAACCGATTCGGCCATCGCGTCAGAAAAAACACGAATCTCAAACTGGGCGTGGCTATCGGATCGTAAACCGATAAAGTGTAATAAATTGTGTAAATCATTTTTCCAATACCATTCCGTATAGATATTTACAGGCAGTAACGATCGTGCCAATTCTCGTGCCACACCTGCTTCATTTAACTCTTGGTATAGGGCAAAACTTCTTTCTGAATTCTCTTTAAAGTATGCCAATACCTTTTGCTTTAATTCAGGCGGGACTTCTCCGGATCGGCCTTGTTTATTCAACGCACTTTGGAATTGAATATTTTCCGGATCAGGATAATAAAATTCATCACGAGCTTCGGAATAGCGTAGAGAATATTCATTAATATTTGCTGTACGATGACGTACCCATTGTCGGGCAACAAAAATTGGCATTTTACAATGAAATTTGAATTCCACCATTTCGAATGGTGTGGTATGCCGATGACGCATGAGATAGCGAATGAGTCCGCGATCTTGGGAAACTTTGCTTGTCCCTTGTCCATAGCTAACCCGCGCTGCTTGCACAATGGCATTATCTCCACCCATGGAATCCACGAGCCGAACGAAACCTTTATCTAAACATTTGATGGCATCTTTTGGTATGTTTGTCATTATTAATATCCTGTTAAAATACTATACGTTTTGTCCACTGCAACAATTTCACCGGCAATTAAGCCCGGTTCAATAAGCGTCTTTTCTTGATTGAAACTAACAAGATTCCCTTTTAGGTCAATCAACTTTCCACCGGCTTCATTGATAATGCAATTTCCTGCGCAAATGTCCCATTCGTTTTTCGGACGAAGAGATGCAAATATGTCTGCCTTCCCTGCTGCAGTCAGTCCCAATTTATAAGCGACAGAACCCACAGCCTTGAGTTTGCCAAATGTACCGTTATATGGTGCCCAGAGCCCTCGTCGTGTTTCAGATCGACTATTCAGAATAACCATTTCACTTACATTTTCCTTGGTGGCACACTGAATTGGATCATCGTTTAAAAATGATCCCTCACCTTTGGATGCTGTAAACATTTCTTTTGTTACAGGATTATAGAGCACGCCCACAATCGGGAATCCATTATCCACAAGCGCCACACTTACCACAAAATTTGGAACGCCCTCAATAAATTCTTTCGTCCCATCCAATGGATCCACAACCCAAACCCGATCTTTTTCCAAACGATCAGGTGAATCTACCGTTTCTTCTGAAAGCCAACCATATTTCGGTCGAGCGTTCATCAACAATTCTTTTAAACATGCATCAGCCTCATGATCAGCAGTAGTTACGGGGTTATGAAATCCCTTTTCTTCAATCTCATAATCGGACTTATAATATTTTAAAATAAGATTGCCAGCTTCAATGGCAGCATCTTTGGCAAGATTTAATTCAGAATTCATCCATGGAAATTAATCCATAGAAAATATAAATTAATCAACTTCTTCCCACTGAAAAATACCTGGATTCGGGGTGTGAATAATACCAGCCACTGACGGAAGCTGCAGGATACATGGCGCGACTTTCTGTTAAAGAAATACCTGCATTTTCTTCCACATTCAAGAGGGTCCAAATTTTATCTTTTTCCGAGTGGTCCGGGCATGCAGGGTATCCCGGGGCGGGACGAATACCTACATATTTTTCCTTTATTAAGGAATCGTTGCTTAAAGATTCTCCCAAATCATATCCCCAAAATTCTTTTCGTACTCTTTCATGTAATCGCTCTGCAAAGGCTTCCGCCAATCGATCAGCCAAAACTTTAACCATTATAGCATTGTAATCATCATGTTGATCTTCGAATTCTTTTACGATAGTTTCGATTCCATGACCTGTAGTCACTGCAAATGTGCCAATAAAGTCATCTTTGGGTGCAATAAAATCTGCCAGACAAAAATTCGGTTTATTTGCCCCTTTATCCACCGTTTGTCGGGGAAAATTGAATTCTACACAATCTGTAATTACGGATTCATTTTCTGCATGTGCAGGATGAATCCCCATCGCCCCTTTTGCTTTGAGCAATTTTTCAGATACTATTCTTTTCAATAGAGCTTGACCATCATCAAAAAGTTTTTGCGCTTCATTCCCATACTTTTTATCGGTCAATATTCTCGGATAAACGCTTTTTAATTCCCATGCATGGAAAAAAGGTGACCAGTCAATATAGTCCACCAGTTCGTCCAAAGGGTAATCATCAAAAACTTTTATACCTTGAAATTTTGGTGTTGGCACTTGATATTTTTCCCAATCAATTTTATATCTCCTTGATCTTGCTGTTCCAATATCAAGGCGTTTTATTTTGGACCCTTTTGCACGTGTTTCCCGAATTTGAGTGAAATCTGCTCGAGTTTTTGCGACAAACGTTTCTTTTTCGTCTGCATTTAATAGTTTGCTCACAACACCCACCGCTCGAGAGGCATCAATCACATGAATGGTCGCACCGGAATAATTTTCCTCAATTTTTACAGCGGTATGTTTGCGACTCGTTGTGGCACCGCCAATCAATAGTGGAATATCAAACTCGAGTCGTTCCATTTCGTTAGCCACATGAACCATTTCATCCAGACTAGGCGTGATCAATCCTGAAAGACCTATAATATCGGCACCTTTTTCTTTCGCAGTAGAAAGGATTTTGTCCGATGGCGCCATGACGCCAAGATCAATAATATCGTAGCCATTACATCCGAGCACAACCCCAACAATGTTTTTCCCAATATCATGAACATCGCCTTTCACCGTAGCCATAATAATTCTGCCGTTGGACATTCCCGACAATCCCAACTCGTCTTTTTCTTTTTCAATAAATGGCAACAAGTGTGCGACTGCTTTTTTCATTACTCTCGCTGATTTCACAACCTGGGGTAAAAACATTTTCCCGGCGCCAAACAAATCACCCACCACATTCATCCCATCCATAAGTGGGCCTTCAATCACATGAATTGGACGTTCATATTTTTGACGCGCTTCTTCTGTATCTTCGACCACAAAATCCGTAATACCATCTACCAGTGCATGGCTTAATCTTTCCTCAACAGAATTTTCCCGCCACGATAAATCTTTTTTCTGTGACTTCTTAACACCGCGGTATTCATCGGCAATTTCTACAAGGCGTTCTGTTGCATCTTCTCTTCGATTAAATAAGACATCTTCCACCCGTTCTTTTAAATCAGGAGGAATATCATCATAAACAGTAAGTTGACCTGCATTTACAATTCCCATATCCATTCCAGCTTGAACCGCATGATATAAGAATGAAGAATGCATGGCTTCACGGACACCATTATTGCCACGGAATGAAAAAGAGAGGTTCGACACGCCACCACTAATGTGAACACCTGGAAGTGATTCCTTAATGGTGCGGGTTGCATCAATAAACGCTTTTCCATACCCATTATGTTCTTCAATTCCGGTGGCAACTGCAAAAATATTGGGGTCAAAAATAATATCTTCAGGCGGGAAGCCGACCTCTTTCGTTAATACTTTATAGGCATGAGTGCAAATTTCTACTTTTCTATCATAAGAATCTGCCTGCCCTTTCTCATCAAAAGCCATTACGATTACAGCTGCGCCATACTTCTTTATAATTTTTGCCTGACGGATGAACTCTGCTTCGCCCTCTTTCATGGAAATTGAATTTACTACCCCTTTTCCTTGGAGATTTTTTAACCCTTGTTCCAATACAGTCCATTTGGATGAATCCACCATGACTGACACTTTGGCAATATCCGGTTCTGCTGCAATTAATCTTAAAAATGTTTCCATGGCTTGCTCAGAATCGAGTAACCCTTCATCCATATTTACGTCAATAATCTGTGCGCCATTTTCAATTTGTTGTCGTGCAACAGAAAGCGCCTCTTCATAATTATCTTCTTTAATCAATCGGCGAAATTTGGCTGAACCGGTAACATTGGTTCTTTCACCGATATTTACAAAATTACTCTCGGGACGAATGGTGACCGGTTCAAGTCCGCTTAATTTAGTCAACGGTTTAATGTCTGGAATCTTACGCGGTGTTAATCCTTTAACTGCTTTAGCAATTGCATTAATATGTGGCGGTGTTGTACCACAACATCCACCGACCAAATTTACCAACCCACTTTCAGCAAATTCTTTAATGATGTCCGCCATCGCCTCCGGTGATTCATCGTATTCACCAAATTCGTTGGGAAGACCCGCATTGGGATAAACAAAAACGGGAATATTTGCAATTGTAGATAATTCATCCAACCAGGGGCGAATTTGTTCGGCACCTAATGCACAGTTGAGACCCACGGCGGTTAAATTTGCATGACGAATAGAATGCCAAAATGCTTCGACTGTTTGCCCGGATAGGGTACGACCGCTGGCATCGGTGATTGTACCCGAAACTAAAATTGGAATATCAACGCCGCGCTCTTCCAAAAGTGTGCTAACTGCGAAAAGTGCTGCCTTACAATTCAGCGTATCAAAAACAGTTTCAACTAAAAATAAATCGACCCCACCATCCAATAATCCTTTAGCCTGATCGTAATATGCATTTTTTAATTCATCAAATGAAATATTTCGAAATCCCGGATCGTTCACATCAGGACTCATAGAAGCAGTGCGGTTGGTTGGACCCAATGCACCGGCAACATATCGCGGTTTATCTAAATATGTTTTTGCAACAGACTTAGCAATTTTGGCGGCTTCATAATTGATCTCATATGCCAGATTTTCCATTGAATAATCTGCTTGGGATATAGCATTTGCGTTGAAGGTATTGGTTTCAACGATGTCTGCCCCCGCATCAAAATAGGCTTTATGGATTTCCCCCACAACATCGGGACGTGTGAGGCAAAGCAAATCGTTATTGCCTTTCAGATCCTTCGGGTGATTATTGAAACGATCTCCACGAAAATCTTCTTCTTTAAGGTTATATGACTGGACCATGGTTCCCATGGCACCATCAAAAACCATAATACGATTGTTGAGTATTTTTTTCATCTTTTTCATAATAAAAAAACCCGTTGCTAAATCAGGGTTTAACCTTTTTAGCACCATTCTTTCACGTCGCGGCAATAGGGCATAAATTACGACTATGGTCAGTTTACGTCAATGTTATGAATGGTTTCAAGAACTTAACATTATTAATGAAATCTCTTGGGTTGACACATTAAATCCCTTATCTTGGGGTTAGGATGAAGTCGTATTGAGGAACCGGACTCTTAACTTAAGCTTTTTTCAAGGTTCACAGTTTTTTTGTCGAAAATAAAAATTCACAAAAACATATCCCTCCTCAACTAACTGACGGCCTTTGGACAGACTGAACCGCCCCTTCTTGGGGACTGTCCTTCGTCAATCACGTATATCATCCGCCCTAACAGAAAGCAATGCGTTTTGCGCAATTGCTAAAGGAGCGAACATGAAGAAAGAAATCTATATAAACGAAAGTATGGGTGAAACCCGTATTGGTATTCTCGAAGATGACCGATTGGTAGAGGTTTACGTTGAGAAACAAGATCAGCAACGAATGGTCGGGAATATATATAAAGGTAAAGTTGAAAATGTTATTCCCGGCATGCAGGCTGCCTTTGTGGATATTGGGCATGAGATAAATGCATTTTTACCATTTTCAGAAATTGAGAACACCGATTATTTAATCGAAGAAGAAGACGATGATAGGACCAATGGCAAAGGTCGGAAAACAGGGAAAAACAGTCGGAATAGAAAAAATGATGGAAATATTCGTGTTGATCTGACAACCGGTCAAGATATTTACGTCCAAGTCATTAAAGAACCATTTGCCGGCAAGGGGCCAAGAGTAACCACTGAAGTCGCCATACCAGGGAGATTGCTTGTTCTGGTACCAAATGGAAACTATATCGGTATTTCAAAAAAGATTTGGGATAAATACGAGAGAAGACGACTAAAAGGGATTACATCTCAATTAAAAGATAGAGGGTTTGGGCTTATAGTCCGAACTGTTGCCGATGGTAAAAGCGAAGAGCTTATCCGAAACGATTATGAAAACCTCATGGATGCCTGGGTAAAAATGGAATCAAAATCAAAACGTACCAAAGAACCTGGGATAGTCTTCGAGGATATGGAGACTGCGTCTAGTGTCATTCGTGATTTACTTACTTTTGATGTCAATAAGATCGTAATCGATTCAAAAAAAATATATCGAAAGATCCAGAATTATCTAGAGGATGTAGCACCAAACATGGCGTCTCGTTTGGAGAGATATAAAATCAAGGCACCTCTTTTCGAGAGTATGGGCATTGAGGCGGAATTGGATAAACTACTTCGCCCAAAAGTTTGGCTAAAAAGTGGTGCTTACCTTATTATTGAAAAGACTGAAGCAATGGTGGTTGTAGATGTGAATAGCGGGCGTTTTATTGGGAAAAAACAACATGAAGAAAATTCCTTAAAAATAAATCTTGAGACCACTCGGGAAATCGCTCGCCAACTTCGATTACGTGATTTATCCGGCCTGATCGTGATAGATTTTATTGACATGCGGGAAGAATCTAACCGAAAAAAAGTGTACCACGAGCTTCGGAAAGAATTGCGGAAAGATCGCGCAAAGGTCGCTGTCAGTCAAATATCTGAGTTTGGACTATTGGAAATGACACGTCAACGCATTAGAGTAAGCTTATTAGATTCTATGAGCGAAGGCTGTCCAACTTGTAGGGGGGCCGGTAGGATTTTATCTAGAGAAACACTCATTACGAGAATTGATCATTGGCTTAGGCGATATAAAGGAAAGTTCAAAGGAATCAAATTAAAATTAGAAATTCATCCAGATATCGGAAATTATTTATTAGAAGAAAAACGTAAAGTTTTACGCGGATTAATGTGGCAAAATTTTGTCCACATCTCTATCGAAAACAATTTGGAAGTGGGTCGTGGTGAATTCAGATTCATTTCTGTAAAAACCGGAAAAGACCTCACCAAAGAGCTAGGGGTTGAAAAGGACAAAACTTCAGCATAAATTCGCCGGCTTTATTAAGGAATAATTATGTATGCAATCGTAAATATCGCAGGAAAACAAATCCGAGTTGAAAAGGGCGCTAAAGTAAAGGTCGCAAGCTTGGAAGGTGATCCTGGAACAAAAGTACAATTTGACTCCGTCCTTCTTACTGATGACGGAAAAAAGGTTCAAACTGGCAATCCAACCATCAAAGGTGCATCAGTTTCTGCTAGTATTCTTGAACATGGTCGGGATAAAAAAATCCTGATCTACAAGAAAAAAAGACGGAAAGGATACAATCGGAAAAATGGACATCGTCAGGGGTTTACCCTATTGCAGATTGATAAAATTGGAATATCAGCTGTTAAGAAAAAGGCTAGCCCTAAAAAAGAAGTCAAACCGGACAATAATGAAAAAGAGGATAGTTAATCATGGCACATAAAAAAGGAATGGGAAGCTCAAGAAATGGGCGTGATTCTAATGCAAAAAATCTTGGCGTAAAAGTTGCCGACGGGCAAACAATCCTTTCTGGAGGAATTATTCTAAAACAACGCGGAACAAAATTTCATCCGGGGCAAAATGTTCGCCGAGCTGGTGACGATTCACTTTTCGCAATAGCAGATGGCATCGTCAAATTCAGTACTAAAGGTAGTAACAAAAAGCTTGTTAATGTCATTACTGACTAACATCAAATAATAAAAAGTGATTCTAAAAACCCTGTCTCCTTTATTGAGATGGGGTTTTTAAATTCTACCTGAATTTTGAAGGGAAAAACATATTATGGCACGTAAAAAAATAGTACTCATTGGTGGCGGACAAATCGGTGGAAACCTTGCACTTCTTGCCGCTCAAAAAGAATTAGGCGATGTTGTAATCTTCGATATCCCTAAAGCAGAAGGAATGGTACAGGGTAAAGCACTGGATTTAATGCAACTTCGACCTCATGATGGCCATGATTCGAATATTACCGGAACTTCTGATTATAAAGATATTAATGGCGCTGATGTTATAATCATTACCGCTGGTATTCCGCGAAAACCCGGGATGAATCGGGAAGATCTGCTTGGTATTAATCTCGGAATTATTAAAGATGTTGCAGACAATATTAAAAAACACGCGCCCAAAGCCTTTGTGATTGTCATATCCAATCCATTAGATGCAATGGTGTATGCATTTTATAAAGTTTCCGGATTCCCCAAAAACCAGGTTGTTGGTATGGCAGGTGCCTTGGATAGTGGAAGATTCCGTACTTTTATTGCAATGGAAACCGGGTTGTCAGTGCAAGATGTGACCTGCATGGTGCTGGGTGGTCATGGTGACACCATGGTGCCAATTACTCGACTCGCAACAGTTGGTGGAGTGCCGGTAAAGAACCTAATTTCAAAAGAAAAGCTAGATGCAATTGAAGAACGTACTCGTTTCGCTGGCGGAGAAATTGTCAAACTTTTTGGAAATGGGTCTGCTTTTTATGCACCTGCACAATCCGCAATTGAAATGGCTGAATCTTTTATTCGAGATAAAAAACGAGTTATTCCTTGTGCTGCTCTTTGCGAGGGGGAATTTGAGGTTGATGGGTATTTTATTGGTGTTCCTACTGTAATCGGTTCCGGCGGAGTAGAGAAAATTCTTGAATTCGACTTAACCGATAATGAAAAACTTGAACTGAATAAAACGCTCGAGGCTGTTAAAAAAACCGTTTCAGAAACCAATCTTTAGTCCAAATATAATTTAAACCAGAAGCCGTAATATTTAACAATTCGGTTTCTAGTAAGTTTATTGACAACCATTTTTCATATGGTGAGTCAAACGCTCTGTGAAAACATTACAAATTGGACGACAAGACCACACAACTAATCATCAACGCCCAAGCTGGAGATTCAGATTCTTTCCACCAGCTCGTTGCATTACATGATAGCCAAATTATGACATTGGCATTTCACCTTTCAAAAAACCAACACGATGCTGAAGACCTTTATCAGGATGTTTTCATGAAAGCATGGAAAAATATATCATCATTTCGGATCGAAAGTGAATTGTACACTTGGCTTTATCGAATTACGGTTAATACTTTTTTAACCCATCAGAAAAAAAGAACAAAAATGAATATTCAGGATGTGGATTCAGATTCCGGGTATGATCCACTTGACTGGATTTCAAATTCTTCCGATAAAAATAAACATTCCGAAGAAATTATTTCTGCGGTTCAAACAGCTGTGAAATCATTACCGGATAAACAAAAAACTGTATTTATCCTTAAACATATGCAGGAATTGAAAATTCGTGAAATAGCAAACATCATGGATATTTCTGAAGGCACCATAAAAAAATATTTGTTTAGAGCAATGGAAAAAATTCGCATTCAGCTCAAGGAATACAGATATGTCTAAACTCAACGAAACTTTAAAAGAAAAGGCGTACTTCTATATTTCTGATGAAATGTCAGAAAAGGATCGGCTAGAATTCGAAAAAACACTTGGGACCGATAAAGCACTCTATCAATTTGTGGAAGAAATCGCATCATCTCTTAACTTGACAAAAACTACTTTTACAATACGGCCAACTCATGAATTTCTTCAAAGTCAACAGTTGATACTTCGAAACACCTTAGAACAGGAAAAATCACAAACAAATCGGTGGGCTATCCCAGATTATTTCATGCGCTTCGCCAATGTACGCCAACCGATGTGGGCGGTAGCAGCCTATGTAGCAATTGCTTTTTTTATTGGTCAATTATCTTTCAACTCTTCAATTCACAAGGTTGAATCAACGTCAACTAATTATCCAAACATTTTGGAACTGATCGAGACTGGCGCCTTAAAGCAGGTAAATATAAAAGAAATAAATGGCGCAGGTTCCATCCAATTTGGAATGAGAACTTCCAAAATTTTCGATATTAGCGGAAATCCTGAAGACGACTATATTCAAAAGATTCTCCTTTATCTTCTCCTGAAGGATACAAATCCGGGGAACCGACTAAAAGCGGTAAAATACCTGAATGATGTTCCCCAGCATGATACCATGAAAATGGCACTAATGTCCTCTATTCTTTCAGATCCAAACCCGGGAGTCCGATTGCGATCTCTGAAATTGCTCAACAAATATAAAGTTGATGATCTTCTTTCAAATGCTTGCCTGAAAGTTTTATTAGAGGATGAAAATGAAGCGGTTCGAATGGGTTCTCTTGAAATTTTAGCTAAATATCCATCAAACAATATTGTACCTGCTCTTCAGGTAGTTTCCATGATGGATGAAAACGAATTCATTCAAAACCGATCTATAGAAATTCTTGATTCTATTGAGGAATTTCAAATTGGTGAAAAAATTGAGTCATTGCAATGAAGATAATTTTAACAATAATTATGTTAAATCTTCAAGTGAGTATCGCCCAAGATATTTTGAAATCATTTAACTTGGATGGGTTTAACCGATTTAAAGGAAAAACCACGTATCATTTTAAATCGAAATTAGGTGATTTAAATGAACGATCTTTAATTGTAAACCGCGTAAAAGGAGATGTTATTATTCAGGGTACTGCCGGGGACGACATAATCATTATTGAAACTATGAATATTAAATCACTTTCTAAAAAGAAAGCTGAAAAATTATTCGAACAATCAAAATCAAAAGTGTCTCGCAATCTCAATTCTGATCTCTTTAAGATCGAAGGTATTCTTATGAAATCCCCCAGGGTTAATTTTAATTACGCTATTGAATTGCCAAGTCATTTTAACCTGGAATTACACACATCAGGTGGAAATATCGGATGTGATCAAATTGTAGGCGCCATTCAATGCCAGACTAGCGGCGGCGATATCGAGCTTGTGAATTTATCTGGACGCGTAGACGGGAAAACATCCGGAGGTGATATTTTAATTAAGGATTCAGAAGGGTCATTTACAGTAACAACTTCGGGTGGAGAAATTGAAATTGCCAGAGTAGATGGATTATTAATCGTCAAAACATTTGGCGGAGATATTGACGCAAACCATATTACCGGACAACTGACTGTTACTACAAGCGGGGGAGATATTGAACTATCATATATTGAAGGAGAAAAAACTGTAGCAAAAACTTTCGGTGGAGACATTGATGTCGATAATATTAAAGGATATCTGGATGTAATAACATCGGGTGGAGACATTGAAATATATTCTTTGAATGGTGCATTATACGCGGCGACATCCGGCGGAGATATTGAACTAAATCACATTGACGGAAACATCAATGCATCCACGCAGGGTGGATCCGTTTATGGTAAATATATCAGCGGATCAATCAATGCCACATCCTCTGGTGGAGATTTAAATATTATAAAAACTGGGGCTAACAATGATCAGGATCATTCCATCAGTCTCAAAGCTTTATCCGGCGATATTGAACTCGTTTTACCTATCAATTTTTCATCCACCATTGATGCAATGGTTACGGGAACACACTCATCTAGGGCTATTGAATCTGAATTTCCAATCACTATCACCCTTGGTGAAAACCACGTGAAGGGATCAGCAGTAATCGGAGATGGAAATCATCCGGTTACACTCAAATCAGCCTATGGCTCAATTATCATTGAAAGGGATTGAAATATGAAATATTTTATGTTAGTTACATTTGTACTGCCAATACTGTTGGTAGCTCAAAGAGTGGACGAGGTCGTTGAAGAGATTGGAGAAGGTGCCGAAGAAGTTGGAGAGCAACTGGGTGAAACATTTAAAGATAATCATGAAAACGAATATGATGATGTGAATGATGAACCAAAAACTGCAATTGAATGGCAGCATGAAGAGGACACTATCACGGACGAAATCATTTTTTATAAAGATCATGTGATTGTTTCGGGAGAAGTTTCTTATGATAATATCCGGATCATCGGCGGCGATTTGATTGTGGATGGTACCGTCAAAGGCAAGATTACCTTGATCGGAGGTGACGCTAGGTTGAATGAAACTGCAGTGTTGGATGGTCAAATTGTTGTGGTTGGCGGAAAAGTCCAGAAACATGGCAATGTGGTAATCAATGGGAAAATCATTGAAAGCAATATAAAAGAAGGATTGCTGTACCGCGAAACTGATCCTGAGGAAAATATTCAGGGTACCTCTGATTTTGAATTGGAAGAGCGGTCGGAACGTGCGAGAAAAAGCTGGATTCATCCTGAGGGACTCACCTTTGTATATAATAGAAATGAAGGACTTCTTCTTAATTTTTTTCACAAACGCTGGGATCGCCGTTCCCTGTCTAGTTTTAGGATTACATCATCGATGGGTGTTCGTATGAAGCCACATCATACGCCCGATTATACAGGGAGACTAACCATGGAAAAAACGTTTGGGCTTAACCGAAACATTACCGTATTCGGAAGTGGATTTAAAGAAAGCCGAACCGATGATGCTTACCGATTGCCACAGATAGAAAACACCTTAGCATCTTTCCTTGGCAAACAGGATTTTTACGACCGATGGGATGAGATTGGATGGGAGGCTGGTTTTGGATTAGATATTTCCCGGTTGAAAATTAAAGCTGCGTATAGCGAGGCTAGTCATGATTCAATATCTGTCGCAGATATCTGGAGTTTGTTTGAAAAAAACAGAATTTTGAGAGAAAATGTCCCGGTTATTCATTTGGAAAAAGTGAAAACAACCGAGGTGACCGCTGCATTCAGAACCAAAGATTACCATCCGTTAAATAATGGACTCGCACTTTTTGCTCAATCTGAATGGTATAAAACCAATTTGGATTCAGGACAGCAAGTTAATAGAATTATGGCTATGGGAATCCTGAATTGGGAAATTGCCGAAGGGATTGTTCTCAGAACCCGTTTGATGGGTGGCACATCCACTGGCGACCTCCTCCCGCACCGGGATTTCGGCGTTGGTGGAATTGGATCTGTGAGCGCACATCCTTACAAAGATCAAACAGGAAACCAATTTGTACAAAGCAATGTGGAATTTATCATTACACCTGAATTCACTGATTCAGAATGGTTGGTAAAATTATTTGCAGATGGGGGTCATGCGTGGGACAAATCTGACTATGCATTTGAGATTGAAAAAATAAAAACCTCCGCCATTACGTCGGTTGGTATTGGTATTGGAAACGGTGACGGGGATGATGATCTCAACTTTATAGTAAACATAGCCAAACCAATGAATGCTGGTGGGGAAATTGAAACAACCGTAAGAGTTAATTACAATTTTTAAGGATGTTTTAAGATGAGGCCAAATCATTATTTCATTTCAATCCTTTTTTCCATAAGTCTTTCATTCGGACAAGGATTACGGGAATTGCCAAAACTGGATAGGAATGTTCCATCCTCTGATTCAACGCAATATGATTCAGATAATAAAGTACGTGATTATTATCATTTTCGGATGGAAGATGATGAAATGTTAGATGTCAATGTTCAATATGGGTTTGGGGAGCTCAATCTAAAAGCCAATCAACATGATCACCGATTTGATGGCTCTGTTTTATATTTACCAAGTTTTGTTACTCCAAATATCACATATCAAACAACAGCCGGCGAAGGGTCGCTATTTATTGGACTGCCTCAAAAATCGGGGAAAACGTATCCTACTGCATTCCATAGGTGGAAAAGCGAAATTGGCAATGAATTTCATAATGAAGCTGAATTTATGCTACCGCCTGCCATCCCCTTAAATTTAACTGTTGATTTCGGGCTCGGAGAAGCAGAAGTAGATTTTTCTACCCTTACAATAAACTATTTGGATATGAATTGCGGGCTCGGGACCATGGAAGTTTCAATGACAAGGCCAAACAAAACCATCGCAGAATATCTTACTATTGATACCGGGCTGGGCGAATTTGAAGGTGAAGGATTAGGAAATTTTCGCGCGAAACGAGTTTCCATCGACGTAGGTATGGGATCAGCCGAAATTGATATGAGAGGAAAAAATCTTGTTGATATGGAAATAGATATTTCGGTAGGATTGGGTTCTATGGAATTAATTTTACCCGAAAAAGCAAATATTCGCATTGCTGCAGATCATAATTTTTTATCTTCTGTAACTGTCCATAACCTCCAGAAAAGTAGGAGCGGCTGGGTGAGTGATGAATGGAAAGAAGGACTTCCAACTATTAATGTAGATGCAAACGTTGGCATGGGATCGATTGAGATTAGAGTTCGGAACTAGTCCGGACTCATATCGAGATACACAACGCCTTCTACTTCCTTTACGGGATACTCCACAATTTTAATATTCGGATTTTGCACAGCACAACCGTCTTTTATCCCAAATTCCCATAAATGAAATTTGCATTGGACAGACTCGTTTTTTATATGTCCGTCTGCTAAGGATGCGCCGCGGTGCGGGCAGCGGTTATCCCAGGCGAACAATTTCCCTCCGACGTTAAACACGGCAATTGGGGTGTCTTCCACCATAATTAGTTTGGACGATTTTTCTGGAAGTTCAGTTTTTAGACAGACTTTGATCATTTTAAAAGAGGAATAAAATTGAGGCGTATTTTACATTCCGTCTTTTGTTATTAAATCAATGATAACACTTCAGATACTAATTTTTCAATTCCGGTGGCGGCTTCTTTTATGGACTTAGCTTCCATGTAGGCTGGAGTTGATACGATTTTCTTTTCCTTGTCTACCACAAATCCCTCGACAGGACACATCACATGATTGGCGCCCATTGCATTTATATCATTCCCTGTCTGTTCGTTAAACCCAATGGTTAAATCAACTTTCTCGTCTTTTTCGCCCATTACTTTTGCCATCATCGCCGGTGCAATGCAGATGACGCCTATCGGTTTTCCTGCATCATGTACTTCTGATATCAACCGGGATACATCCGGATTGACCGAACATTCTGGCCCTGCCATTGCATAATCGCATAAGTTTTTAGCTACACCAAATCCGCCGGGGAAAATAAGAGCGTCCAAATTATCACCTTTCACGACTGCAATATCTTTAATGTCGCCTCTGGCAATGCGAGCGGATTCAATCAGCACATTCCGTGACTCTTCCATTTCTTCGCCAGTTGCATGATTGATTACATGCAAATGATCAATATTGGGTGCCATCATCACTGTTTCTGCGCCGGCTCGGTCTAGCTCCAACATCGTGATAACGGTTTCATGAATTTCTGATCCGTCATTTACGCCACATCCTGATAATACTAATCCAACTATTGGCATTTTTCTACCTCACATTCATATTATTTAAGCAAAAGATTGGCTTCAATATTCCGTTTCAAACCCGAAAACTTTGTCCGTTTCACTGCTGATCCATTAAACAATTTACGAAATGTTTCTTCATCAAGTGAATTCCAATCTTCGTCCGTGTAGTTCAATATTTCAGATCTAGGTTGAAATGCCAGCTCATCTGAAGATGTTCCAAATTTTTGATTCCAGGGGCAACCTTCCTGACAAATATCGCAGCCGTAGATCCAATCGTGTAATTCTGAATGTTTATGAGGCAAATCTCCGCGATGTTCAATAGTTAAATAAGAAATGCACTTCCCGGCATCGATCTTATATTCCTCAATGGCTTGTGTCGGACAGGCATCAATGCAGGCGGTACAAGTTCCGCAAAGATCTTCAGAAAAGGGCTTATCAGCTTCCAATTCAATATCTAAAATCAGTTCTCCCAAAAAGAACCAGCTACCATAATCGCGGCTAATCAAATTCGTATGTTTCCCCTGCCATCCTAATCCAGCCTTCTGAGCCCATACTTTTTCCATAACCGGAGAAGTATCTACACATACAATTCCCTTAACTTCCGGTGTTTTAGTTTTTAACCAAGCAAGCAATTGAAAGAGTTTAGATTTTAATACGTCATGGTAATCATCTCCCCAGGCATAATTGCTGAGTTTATAATTCGAGGTTAAATCTTTCTGATCGTGACCTGAATGGTACACCATGGCAACAGAAACAACAGATTTGGCTTCTGGAAAATATTTAAATATATCTCCCCGTTCATTTTCCCGCTTCACTATCCATTCCATGCTGCCGTGATGTCCTTTTTGCAGCCATGAATCTAAATTAGCTTTTTCTTGGGGAGTGAAAACTGCTTGTGCAATACCGACTTTTTGGAAACCGAGATCTATGGCTGTGGTTTTGATAGAAACTGATAATCCAATGTCCATAAATACAATTTACGAGTTGTGGTGTTATGGATGTGGTTGAGTTAAAATTAAAATAAATTGAGTTATTTATTCTGGATATCAATGATAAGCTGAATAATATCATCAATCTCCGAATCCGGAACACGCCCTTTATAAAGCCCGCGGCAAATGCGATTTTTATCGAGGATAATAATATTATAAGAGTCTTCTTTCAGGTTCCATGAATTTCTGAGTTTAGCGTCGTAATCGAATAGTACAGTTGTATCAAATTTTTTGGCCTTCGCGCCGCCAATCAGCTGGATTGCAAAATCTGGTTTCCAAGAAGAAGCGCAGTCTGCGATGCCAATTCCCTTAAATGAATCACGGTCAATGGTTTTATCTACATCAAGTGCAACTTTAATAGCATCGTTCACATGCTCGTTCATTTCCGATTCATCGGGATCTACATAA
Source organism: Candidatus Neomarinimicrobiota bacterium (assembly GCA_018651745.1). Classification (NCBI taxonomy): domain Bacteria; kingdom Pseudomonadati; phylum Fidelibacterota; species Fidelibacterota bacterium. The sequence goes on from JABIDL010000010.1 coordinate 120,848, forward strand.
TTGATTTGTAAAATCATGCCATCCCATTCTTTCATGGTAAACAATTTTTCATCAGAATCCGGAAACGTCCACTCTGATACTTTATCGCCTACGCGCAATTGTCCAAATGAAAGAGACAACAAAAATGATATAGAAAAAAGAAACCTCAAGTAGAATTAAAAATATTCAATGTAGGTGATTTTTAACTCGCGCGAGAAGTAATCCACCTTGTCATCATCAAAAAGTAAATTATTAAAATCCAGTTCAATGTGCAGGTGTTCCACAAAAGTCCATCTAATAGCAGCATTCAAGTAGCCACCACGGTTGATAGCAATGGTTTCAGCTGTCATGTCATTTTCATTCATGGCAGCATTGTATTCACCAAGGATTGAAAATTCAGGATTAAATTCCATGTCAAACCCAAAGAATAAATTTGAGTCATCATCACCATCATCTGTTTCAAGGAAACTGTGATTCGCGCCAACATGCAAACCAAGGTTTCCGAGAGGTGTAGTCCAATTTTTAGACAATGAAACAAACGCGCCGTACGCTTTCACATCGTATCGATTGAGGGAATCGCCCTCATGAAACATCCCAAACCCTTGTGTATTTATCCCGACAGAAATCCCGGGCATCGTCAGATTTTCATCAACGAGTCTATACTTTACATTGGCTTCGGGGCGCGGGGGCCACTTGAGACTGTCATTCCCGATGATATTCCCCCCGCCATAGGAAAGCCCAAATTGAAAACGATCTGTAATACCAACTGATAATCCGGAAGTTAGCGCACCATGTTTTTGGACTCGGGTTTCCAGCGAATAACTTCCTCTTACAAGCGTACCGGCAGTGGGTGCAGTTATCAGTGAAGTAGGTGCAGGATAGCTAGTTTGAGCGCTAAGAAAAGTTAAAAATACGACGGGCGATAATAATCGCCTTAGTTGGTATGTGAATTTCATGTTCAGAGGTTTGATTATTGACTAAGTAATTTACCTAGACAAAAGAAGTAAAAGCAATAGGTCGTCAGGGATACAATAAATCACCGTTTCGAGACATAACTGACTGCACTCTATTAAGAGGTAATCTATAAAGTGATAAATCCTCAGGCAATCGAAACAGGACTTCTTCCCCTAAAACATTCACCACATCTGCCATATAATCTTCTCCGGTTGAAAGTCTAATTCTGTCCCAATCCATTTTAGGAATAAATGCTACTGTATTCGATTGTTGTTTAGTTCGAAGCAAATCTTCAATAATTAAATCGACTTCATCTAATGTATTTCCTGTTCGCGGGAATGCCGTTTTGTAGAGTTGGTCTGCCGGTGCCTGTTCCAATACCATATGGCTCACTAAAGATCCATCTTTCCCATATTCCCAAATTTGGTTTTTTTCTGTCATCAAATTGTAATGATACGCGAACCTACGAATGATGGAATTATTTGGGATAGACCTCCAAATTTCCTCAGAAAGAAATCCGAGGTGATCGTAACGAAAATCTATCCTTCCATAGAATGTTTGGTCAATAGCACGAAATTCAATGGAATGAATCTGGTCTGCGAGACCTACTTTGAATATGGATTCTTGAGCAATTGCCTGAAAAGCTGATTGTGCAGGAGTACTGTATTTTCTAAACTCGTTTGACCACGATTCTTCATTGCCATATCGGACGAGTTCAATCACTTTTTGATTTTCATTCAGTGTCGCTTTTTTCTGAAGACTCCCATCCTGCCTGTACGAATACATTTCCTGCGATGATATAATTCCGTGTTCGTTAATACTGCTTTTGAGGAGCGGGTTGCCTATTTCATCATAGGCAACTTCGATGTGTTTAGTTTTATGACGCGCAGAAGCGGACATGGTATTCCCGGAAATAAAATCTAAATCGGAAGCAAAAAATTTGAGAGACATTGCCTCTTGCCCTGTAATCATTCCGGTAAATAGTGCAGAAGTAAATAAAATAGAAATGTGAAAATTCATTAATCTATTGGCTCTAAGTCTTCATCTAATTGATTAGATAGCTGGTACCGAAAAATGCTTCCTTGGGCCGGATCGCATACATAAATCATACCTCTATTGTCCACGGTTATTGCTTTGGGATTAATAAGATCTTCATGCGATTCTTTTACATAAAAAGTATCCACCAGAGAAGAATCATTTCCAGATACAACCCAATACGATGTATCAATTATCATTGACTCTACGCCTGCTTTTAAGAAAAACATCCCGGAGGAATTGTACACCTGGAGTTCTTTGGATCCTGTATTTGCAACGTATACAAATTGATTTTGATCTACTGCAACGTCGTAAGGTTTATTAAATCGTGTCAAAAAAGTATCAACACTGGAAGCATTAACTATAAGAGTCGTGTCCCAAAGATCCATGATATCATTCGACCCGGGTTGAAAGACCGAGGGATAAATCATCCATGCATTTGCGGAGACAGGACGGATTTTATGCACAGGGAAACTCTCACCATGCTGTGCAAAATAAATGTTTCCATCGCTATCGACATCAATTCCCGTGGGATCATCAATGGTGCCGGCGCCCGATCCACTACTAATTGCTGTGTGCCCGAAAACACCGCGATGCACCCAAACAGAATCACCTGTTAAAAGTTTTATGAAATGGGTTTTTTCATAATCAATACGAATCATTCTTTGATGGAATCCGTCCAATACATAAATGAAATTGGATTCGTCATCTGTAGCAGAAAGTCCTGTGAAGATAGACTTTTCACTCGCATAATAAGTGTCTTTATATGAATGGGTGAGGTTAGACCCATCGTAAAAAATATGTGGAGACGTTAGTGAATCTTTCACATTCTGCGACGTTGTCCATGTAAATTCATACGGTTCCCATTCTTCGTCATTGATTACGTCAAACCAGTCATCCGATCCTGAAACTGCTTGAAACGAATCACCGGTGGTACTATTAATAAAGGTTCCTGTCGAGGCGACCGATTGAATGCCAATGTGATCCCAAAGCTGGTTCCAACGATAAACTCTATTGGATCCATCAATAAAAAACACATTCATTTTTTTGTCCACATCCACGTCAATCGGGTAAATCAGGGAATCTTCCTCGGAAGTTAAATTTTTGAGAGAATCAAACCCTGTAACAATATCGCCTCCTTGAGAAAGAACCACAATCGCGTTCCCTGCTGAATCTGCAATAAAGATACGGCCATCTTGCGCAATGGATATTTCTGTCGGTGTTACAAAACCATAAGATGCATCCCATACAGGACTGATGGCAAGATAGGTTGTATCTCCAGCAGTAAAATCAACATTTTTATTGATATTATCAGGAAATGCCATTTTCTCTATACATGCAAATTGTACTATCAGAATTGCGGACGCTGAAATTTGGATTAGCCGCTTCATCAGAATCCTATATTAAAGCTGATCCTGTGTGGATCGGATAGATGTTTAAAATTTGCAAATGCATAATCTATTCTAAGTGAAATGGGGCCAAGTGGCACATAAAACCCAGCTCCAAAGGATAAATCTTCTTCTTCGTTATTAAATTTATACCCTGCGCGCAAAGCTAAAGATTTGTATAAAATATATTCCATTCCCATTACGACATTTTCCGCATTATCAACAGGATGGTTTAATTGAAATGATGAAGTTAGACTTTGGTGTTTTGCGGAAAATAACTCCATCGCAATTCCAACTCGGAAAACGGTCGGTGGTGAAAACTGTTCGAACTCTGATTCGATGAGAGTTTCATCCCCAGTACTTTTATCTATAATTCGCCTTTGGTATGTACCTTTCGGACTAGTCTGGGTACCAAAATTCGATAGTGCTGCAGAAAACCTTAACGATTTGAAGCCAGTCCAATAATACGTTCCAAGATCTATCAAAACAGAATTCATATCATGCCCTGCCAGATTTTCCTGAACGTGCTTTAGCGTAAGCCCAAAGCTGAATCTGTCCGTCATTTTTACACCATAAGTCAGCCCAATAAACCTGTCCTGGAATATGAAATAATTCCCGGTTCCATGCGGCATGAATTCTGTGGTTTCCATCATCGGTTCCATATGCAAGATTCCCGCTGAAAGTCCAATAAAATGATTCCCTCTGATGCGAGAAGAAATGGAAGCATAATCGTAATTAATATCTGAGGGCCATTGTATTCTACTCGTGGATATTTGTCTAGAGCTAAATTGTGCAATGGTTGCCGGATTGTAAAACATTGACCCCGCATCTTGATTCAGAGCTACAACAGCTTCTCCCATCCCGACTGCACGAGCGCTTACTCCAATTTTTAAAAATGAAAAAATGGATGTTCCGGATCGTTGTCCACCCAATATCGGAAATAAATTCTGTGCAGATCCAAAAGAAAATCCGACAATTAGAAAAATAAATCCAAATCGCTTCATCAGAAAATCACCTGAATCCCCAACTCCATTGTTCTAGGGCGACTGAATCTTGATGGATCCTCATTCGGGTTAGGTTGATCTATCATACTATATGGAATAATTTCACCCGGATTATAGCCACGACCTGTAAATGAATTGATACGTCGCGGAAGTATTTCCTCAAATATGTTTTCCGACTCGAGAAAAATTTTCAACTGCATTCCCTTTAACTTGAATGATTTATATGCTTTAATGTCCATACTGCTGGTCCCTGAAACAGGATCTACTTCAAACCAACCAAGTACTGTATTTATCCCGGTTTTATCAAAAAACTTTAGACGATAATCGCTGAAGTAGAGATAAGGATTATCCCCATCTCTGGTTCCGATATAATACTCTCTTTCATCAACAGTAATAATACCGTTATCGTATTCTGATGTGTCCGGTATGGAACGCGTGTATCTACGGTTTGACCCGTATTCTATTCGAGCTGAAATGCCCCATCCAGACGGATGATTGTAAGATAAATTTGCAAATGCCTGAAACGGTCTGTCCCAGCTCATGAATGCCTCACCAAGCGGTTTTTCACTAATCGCTCCGGCTTGGACCAGCAAATTGTCTAAGGGCGATGAACTTTTTCCCGTAACAATCGAATAATTGAAATTCACGTCAGCGTACCAATTATCATAAATTCTACTTTTCAAGATGAATTCCACTCCCCGAGATCGTGCATAATCGGCGTTAAAATACATATTAAACCGAAGATGAGAATAGCGAGGATCAGACAACGCAATTGTCTGGGATGTTTCGTAATCAAACATGTCCTTCCAGTACGCCTTTAATTCCAAAACCTGATCTTCGCTGAAACGGTGTTTTATTCCCAGCTCATATTGAACGGTCGTTTTTGGATTTAAATTTGGGTTACCAAAAACCTGATAGGTTGACTGCGATTTGGAATTCAGTTTTGCGTAAACATACTGAAATGTCGGTAGCTGAGAAAAATGTCCGTAGTAAAAATATAGTACATCATTATCCGTTACTGGATGAGAGATTCCAAACCTCGGGCTGAGCCGCCCCTTCCCCCGCAAACCAAATAGGTTAAATGTTTCATCGTCAAATTTCTGTCGAGCTTCCTCCGTTATGATGACATTATTCTCATCAGAAACAGCATCCTCCACATATTTTCCCGGAAACCAGTAATCGTACCGAAAACCAAGATTCATTGTCATTCCCTCAAACGTAATTCTATCTTGAACAAAAAGTGCTCCAAAATTTGTGGTAGCTTGATACATGTCATAATTAGAACCCAAGCCTGTTGTACCCGCCCAAGGTTCATCAATATCCAATACTTGAAGTTGCGTTGTCGTATGTTCGAAGCCAGTCTTTATTTTATTCCGTTTACCAAGTTGGTAGGTCCAGTCCGCGTCAATGCGAGTATTATCACTAACAATGTCATACCATTCAGAAGCAAATCCAGAATCGTAAAATTCATCACCATATGTAATACGCACATTCCCATCTGAATCTGTAAAAATGTAATTAATGGGTTCCAGATCCAACCGTTGGCGGTAGTCTGTCCAATGCAAGTCTTGAACTGAGCTATGCTCAAGTGTAACAAACCTGCCAATTGTAATTTCATAAAAAGATCGTGTACTTAAGGTGTGCGTCCAGCTTAGGTTAAAGAGCCTTGAGTCGCGGGTAATCGTATTGTAATAATCCAATATTTCTTGGTAACGGTATGGGAAATATGTATTTGAAAAAGCCCTCGGCATAAAATATCCCTGATTCACATTTAGCGACATATCGTAGGACACCATTAAACTTTTTTGGGGGGAAATTTTCCAGGAAAGTTTGTAGAGGAAATGCCAATCATTATTTTCACGCTGTGCAAAGGATCGCATTATATTGTTGGCATTTTCTTCTGAGACACCAGGCGGAGGTGTCCAAGATCTGTGTGGATATAAGGTTTTTGCAGTCGGCAAATGACTATCGTAAACTTTCCCAAAACCATTTAAGAAAAATGAAAATTTTCCCGGTAAATCCAGTCCGAATATTTTGGGCAGTAATTCAAGAAAAAGATCAGGCCCACCTAAATTGAATTCTACCCGATCAGATTTATAGTTTGTGAAATCGTCAGGAGAAAATCCCCAATTGTCGCTTACATATTTGAAGGCGCTCTCAAAATGATCTCTACCTTCTTTTAGTTTAACATTCACAACACCTGACATTGCTTGTCCGTATTCCGCACTATAGCCACCGGTGATAATTTCAAGATCCTCAATTGCTTCTGCGTTAATGAACAAATTACCTGAATATCCTGAAAGAGGATCTTTTATAGAAAGTCCATCCACAACAAAAAGGCTTTCATCAATCCTCCCTCCTCGGATGTGAATCTCATTATCCTGTGAGGTTACACCTATTTGCTCAGCTAAAATATCTTCTACGCTGGAAACAACTTTATTTGAAATATCATCGCTGGATACTCTGACCATTGAAGATGTTTCATCTGCGTCAAAAAGTGGCTTCTTCCCCACAACTACAACCTCTTCACCAAGCATTAGAACTGTTTCTTCAAGTTCAAAAGTCAATTCAGCCATTTCTCCGGGAAGAATTTTCACTCCTGTATGTAGCACCACTTTGTACCCGATCATGGATGCTTCCACATCATAGCTACCGGGATTTATATTGAATATCCTAAAATGCCCGTCAATATCTGTCGCCGCCCCGTAGTACGTCCCTTTTAGCATGATATTAACACCGATCAATGGATCGCCGGATTTTGCATCCTTTACTATTCCTCTCATTTCTCCAGAATTTTGCGCCTGAAAAAAGGAAATCAGAAACAAGGTAATCAGCAAAAGGCGGTTCATTCTACAAATTCCTCTGTTAGGATGTAGTTTAGAAATTTAGTTGCAGATCCTTCTCCTTCCATAACGGGATTGCTGCCGTTATGAAGCGGAAGCGTCATGAGCACCATTTTCCCGGAAAGTTTATTTAATCCGGCCTCAAATTGACCCAATGCGCAAACGGTTGGGTTTCCAGTCCAACCATCCGCACCGCCTGTGTCTTCCAGTCTGTACAAACTTTTTACTGTTTCAAATTGTGTGGAATCAGGCTCAAATCCTTTTACGCGGATGGCAATCAGCCGAGATGTTACAAGATCTAAATCATCGGATTCCTGGGATTCAAGTCGCTTCCCGGAGAAGAGCCTGCCGGATGGGTTCAGCGTAAAGGATGAATCAATCGGGAAAAATGCGAAGGACGTATCCTTCATTTCTGAAATATTCAGGAACATATTCCCACCGCCCATCACATAACTCAGAATACTGGAAGCGGCATCAAAATAGGTTTCATTCCCCGTGTAAGCAGAATACCAGATTACATGATCAAAATAATTGAGGTTCGCTTTGATATCTGTAGATGAGAATGGAAGTTCTTCCTGTACTTCCCAAACAGTGTACCCTGTGTCTCCTACAATAGAATCAAGTGCTGTTTTATACCAAGATTGGGCTTCGTTCGGTGTGTCTTGAACAAAATCATCTACCAATAAAACATTCCCTTTTACCGGAAGGACTTTCCAAAAATCCGCTTCAGTAGTAATCAATGTATCCGGGAAATGGACAATTTCACTTTCCGCTCCGGCGATATCCTGTACTTTCAAATAAAAGGTGTGAAATCCTGCATCTAATTCTGTAAGTGTTATGCTGGAGTACGATGCCGCGTCCAAACTCGTCCAGCAGGTATCACATGTATCATCCAATGCGTAATAAATATATGTGACAGATTCTATGCCGTCTTGGTCTTCTAAATCCCAAATAAAGGTGCGCGTTGGGAACGTGAAACTCGTGTCACCATGCAGGTCTGTTGTAAGAGGATTGCTCCTGTATCGGAAGGAAATAACCGGACTTGAGTTCATAATCGGCAACACGATTTTTGCCGGTGTATTATCTACATTTCCTTCAGTGTCAATGGCATAAACTTCAAAACTAAATACATCCAAATCGGTACGAATTGGTACATAAAAAATCCCAGATTCATTTGTCGTAGCTGTCCAAGCTGTATCGATATTCCATTTATAATTATATCCTGCGATTTCGCCATCAGAATCTTCGCCCCACCAGTGAATTTCCTGCTTGCTGGTTGTAATTGTGGAAAAGGCAGATGTAAGCGTATCCCACACCATACTCGTATCCGGATCTGAACCAATCGAATACGCCCAAGTTGTATCATATACTGTTTCTCCTGTTCCCGGGTCTACCCCAGACGTTATAGATTCGACGGATGCATAAATTGTATCGGTTGCAATCAGTGACAGGAATGTTTCCGGCAATTCATCTGCAAGCGGGTTGGATGGATCGTTATAATCCCACAGAGTGCAATGGGTTAAAAACAAACCGAACAGTAAAAGGGAAAGACGTTTTATCATCAAAAGTAAAAAGGCGGAAAGCCTAAACTTTCCGCCTTTCTATTTCCGTTTAACGGACCAGAAGCATTTTCTTGTGTGCAATAAAATCACCCGCCAAGACTCTATAAAAATACACACCGGATGCAACCTGCTCACCAGAATCATTTTGCCCATTCCAGTTAAGCACATGCATTCCCGGACGGTAAGATGCATTTTTCAACAGTACTCTTACCCGACGTCCAAGAATATCATAAATGACCAACGTAACATCTTCGTGTCCGCCGATCTCAAACCGAATGCGTGTTTCCGGGTTGAACGGGTTCGGATAATTCTGATGTAATTGATATTTGAACGGCGTTCCGACAAAGTCAGGGTCATTCCCTAGTATTTCGCCAATATCGGCCATGCTTCTTACCTGCAATTTGTAAGTCCCGAAGCTGAAATTGAAAATACCGGAGACGGATTCAAGAGAATCTCCAACCACAAGCCCTGCCATATAATTATCCGCGTCAGCATTTGCCCAGTCATCATCAATTAAACATGTATTCCCAGCAGCATCTTGAACCGTCCAGTCGTAAGAATTGACAACGCTCACAATCACATTCGTGAGCTCAACCTGAACACCTTCATACGATTCAACTTCGTCACCGTCATCTTCGTTTAGGTCTGCCGGACCTACAAATGCTGATTCAATTACGTGCCCGGAACTGTGAACCGTGAAAGTACTGACGTCGGTAATTTTCGTAAGGTTATCCCACTTAAAATGCCAATCATCATCGTATTCTTCAACCATTCCGGTGATGGTAACAGAGTCACCAACCGTAAAAGCAGAATCAGATTCATAGAAGATTCCACCCCACTGATCTTCAGCGTCTTGCATAGCATAAAGCCCAGAGTTACTGGATGAATCCATTGTAACAACCCCAGTGAGCGAAACTGTACAGCCATATAGTGGTGAATCGCCGGACTGCCACGGAGTATACTGAACATCCATAATAGAATAGTCACCATCAATCGTTGGGTATCGGAAATTTTCAACCGCTGGATTATACGGAGAATGGGAAGTGTCCACACCCGATTGTCCTACGCCGTCATCAATCGCTTCAATGTAATAATCCACATCCGCACCTTCCGTGCCGGTCGCAGGAATTGTTCCCGAATACGATGTACCGCTGGCAGTCATCGCTACCGATGTATAGGTTCCGCCGTCAACACGGTAATACAATGTTGCACTCGCAACCGTTGAATTATCCGAGATTTCTGCTGTAATGGTAACATCATCAGCCGTTCCCGGTGCACAAGGTGATCTTGTTTCAGAAATAATATTCGGCGGACCAGAACCGATTATGATATCAGATCCATATAGCGGTTCAAGTTTGTACGTCGAGGAATCGGTATAACTTCCATAGTGATGATAAGGCCAACCTCGAATTGAGTCTAATAATGTACCAACCGGCGGTGTACCTTCAGATGCAATCCAAGCTGATAGACTATCAGAGTCATCGTCAACCCACACAAATCCGGATCCATCATCAATTCCGAAAATTTCATATTGGGATGCAGGTTGGGTAACTGTGGCATCTTCCACATACACCATGACCGTTCCCCACTGCTCTGCCGTAGCGGGTAGACGCAGATCTCCGGTAGTTACGGTTCCACCTTCCGGAAGTTCATTCCCTGCAGAAATAATATCCACAACACCGGCACTCCAGAATTCTGTCATGTTAGAATAATCAGTACGGTATTCGCCTACTCTTCCGAGCAGTTCAATTTCATCTCCTTCAAACAATACGGGGAATGTGCTGGAATCTGGGTCATATGACATGATTCCACTCCATGGGCCGCCGCTTTCATCGGCAAAGATAAATTTAATACCATCTCCAGCATAACTTAGCCCGGTTGGCATAGTAACAATACCGGTCACGGTATATGCTTCACCAACACCTGCTTCAGCATTATCACCACCCACTGAAACATAGGAGGAATCAGAATATTCATCATCCGGTGTTTTCAATAGATCGCTATACAATACCTGCTGAATTCGCTGGATTCGAATATTTCCAGTAGTTTCAACAACATCGCGTGCAAGTCTCGGCTGAATTTTGGTATTGCTGTAGGAATAATCAAGCACACCCACAACTTCTGATAATGAATCGCCTGCAGTCGGCCAGAAATAATAGTCCCAATTATCGTCAACGCGAACCGTATCTGTTCCGTCTGTTACTGACCATTCACCATTCCCAAGACTGTCAGAGGCAACGGTCACATTAGCGACTCCCACGAGGCAGCCTTCGTAGGCTTCTGCTAAAGAACCGCCTGTTGAAACCTGAGCAGGCGTAACAGGATCCGGTGCAATCATATTCATTGCAGCACCATGTAATTTAAACGATGATATATTTTTGATTTCAGTGACACCGTAGTATTCATCAACCGTCCCAGTTACAGTCACACTGTCTCCTTCAGCAACAGAATGAACAGTTCCCGCAGAGGATTCAAAATCAAAATTATCCCAACCACCATATTCATAAACCATCACTCCATTCCAAGGTCCGGCACTATCTTGCACGAACAAGGTGCGTTCATTGTATCCACCCCAAAATTCGGCAGTTACGATCCCGCTAATCGTTACTACACTACCATCCAACGGCGAATCGCCAGATGTATCTGTTGTGTACTGGACATCATAAATCGCAGTAATGGTTTCCGCAGCTTCAAACGTAACCGAAAAAGTATCGGACATAGCTGAATTCCCATGTACATCCACAAGTGAAATGTAAAAATCCACCGTGTCGCCTTCAGTCTGACCGGTGATTGCGCCCGTATATGTGGAATCGCTGTTATCAGTAAGTCCGATAAGAGAATATGCCGCATCGTTTAATGAAGTCGCAAGACTGCAAACCAATCCGGCTTGATCATCATAAGCAAAAGCCGTGACAGCAACATCTTCACCGGAGACTGGAAAGGTTGGATCAAAGGAAACTGAAACAAGAGTAGGCCCGACATCGGTTGTAACAAGATCAACCATGCTTCTAGGCGTCACTTCATACTCACCATAACTATAGTCTACTACGCCAATGATTTCCGAATAAAAGTCTCCCACAGCAACACCACCTAAGTCATCATCCGGGTCTATAAAATCGTCTTCAATTTCTACTTCACCTGAACCATCATCCACAAACCATTGACCATAACTATCAGCAGCCTGAGTAACGGTAACATTGGTGAGTTTTACCAAAAGACCTTCATAGGCTTCAGCTGTATCAGAGCAACCACCACCCAATTCACCAGTAGTAACAGAAATTGGATCAAAAGAACGAACAGAAGATGAATCAATTGAATACAATGCTATATTTTTCAACTCCGATAAGCCATTATATTCATCCACCTCACATGTTAAAGTTATTGAATCTCCCTGTGTAGGATTAACAGATGTATCATATACATAAATTCCACTCCATAAAGAGTCTCCATCTTGAACCCAAAAATTCGGGTACGAGCCTGATTTAACAGCTGTTACAATACCTGAAACGGTAACTGTGCTATCATCATAAACTGTGGTATAACAATCATTCGTACCTGTACCAACTGTGGTTGCATATTGAATATCGTATATCGATGTAACATTCGGTGCGGCTGCCACTGTAAACGTGACAGTGTCTGCCACATGCGTGCTCAAATTTGCATGACTATCATCAACAAGCCACATAATAATCGTATGCGAACTTTCGGATAGAGCGGTAAGCGCAATGTCATCTGTTGTATATACCATCACGGTTGAGCCGCCGTCAACGGAATAATGGACATGACCATCGCTTCCGGAAGTTGCTACGGTAAAATTAGACACTGTAAAAGAAACAGTGACATCAGTTGAATAGGTTGTTGAGCCATCTGTTGGGCTTGTAATGGCAATTTCAGGATTATTTACTTCGAGCTCGGTATGCGGATGTGAACCAAGATAATCCCAAGTATCCAGAGCCAATACAATCCATTCAGAATCGTCAGCATCAGTCCCTGCCGATGCGCTCCAATCTGTATTTCCAGAGGTTACCGTTGATTTCCGGACAAGTGTATGGTCTTTTGTAGCATTAGTGGTTCCAGCAACGTCCCATCCAGAACCTGGGTCATTATTTTCTACACCGATAGCATCAATTATTGCACCATTTTTTAGTAAAGCGATTCCATCATCTCCATTGTGATGCATTGGACTTTCATATGCAAGCGGAAGATCCGTTTCTGCAAGAATTATTGCATCTGCTGCATCTGCTGCAAGAACAAACACATCACCGGAAATTAATGTACCCGAAAGAGTAACATCCCTATCTCCACCGTCCCCCCATGCTGTTCCGTTGTTTGTTCCCTGCACGGAATAAGATGAAAGATCCACATCAGCGCTTGTACCATTATAAATTTCTACATATTTATTACTGCTACTTCCTTCTGCGTACTCTGAGAAAAACAAATCTGTTGCTTGTCCCATTGCAAACGTAATTAACAGTGTTGGAATTAATACTAATCGTTTCATTGTACTCTCCTTGTTTGTCATTTAATAACCAGGAATTTCCCTTCCTTGGTTTCTCCAAATGATGAACTTCCGTCCACCAAATTCTTTACTGTAAATAGATACAGGCCCGACGCAACTGCCTGGTCGTGCCGCGTTATTAGGTCCCAAGCGTGTTCTCCGCCGGCAAACTGCGGCGAGCGTTGATCGTTTATATTCTGAATATCCGATCCTGAATATTCATCAGAATGATCAATGATATCCACTAAATCTCCGGATAATGTAAAAATACGAATCTCTGCTTTTTCTGGTAAACCTTGAAACCACAGCATTTGCGCTCTGCTTCCATATCCGTCCCACTGCGCCTGCCCTTTGAACGGATTTGGATACACGCTGGGATCATTTGCCCACGTTTCCTGCGATGCTGAAACGCCAGGATACACATATTTCCTGTTTGAATATACCGAGCTTTCTAAGCTTTCAAGATTTGAATCCGGATCACCGCG
>JABIDL010000011.1 GCA_018651745.1 Candidatus Neomarinimicrobiota bacterium
ATCATTTCATCTAAAGTGTCGAAATAGGCGGTGACTGCTTTTTCAATCAAATAGGTTCGTGTCCTTTCCAAAACACTTCCGTAGTGATCCAAATCAGCCAAAATATTTTCATCCATTCTTATATTGATTAGTTTCTTCATTGTTTACCTTTTGTAATTATATGAATTTACATGTACTTACAACGCACTACAATCAATTATTGATTAGTCAAAAAAATAATTTCACTTAAAAAGAGACACCAACGGTAAAAAGAGTTCTTTGAGTGTAACGTCCACCCCGAAGCAAAAAAGCCCTCTTTCGAGGGCTTTTTAGTTTATATAGATAAAGCTATTTCATAAGAACCATCTTTTTAACTGAATGAAATTCTCCGGCCGAAATTCGATATAAATACATCCCTGCGCTTACTGGCTGTCCTAAATTGTTGGTGGCATTCCAAACAACTGATTTATAGCCGGCACTTTGTTGATTGTTAACCAATGTTCTCACTTCACGTCCCATAATATCATATATCATAATAATTACTTGTGAGTTTTCAGGTAAGTCATATCGAAGGGTTGTGGTTGGATTAAATGGATTTGGATAATTTTGTTCTAAAGATAGTTGTGTTGGCAAGATATCAGTTGGTTCATCAACATTCACTTCGGCTTCGGCAAACCAAATTACTGGCGAGGCTGCATAATATGATTCCGGATCATCTATATTAAGGGCATTTCCCACGGTATCGATACTTTCAGTAACCGTATCATATATTCTCATATGTCCTGGAATTAGTATCATTCCTCCAAAAAGCCATTCGTTAAATACAACTTTTGTTCCATCTGGTGACCATGATTGACCCATGGCAATAGACGCAAAATTATCACCGCCAAAATAACCAAGATAGGAAGATTCATTGGAAGCAATATCATAAATCCAATGTTCATTACTACCTAGAGTATCACTACAGGTGGTATAAACAAATTTATCTAAATCAGTTTCTTTTGTTTTTAAAATAGATGGTATACAATAATAGCCTATTTCACCTGTGCATGGATTATCTGTTAATTGCGTTATATAGCCATAAGTACTGTGTATTCCAAAAAGTTGAGCACAATTATTATCATCAAGAAAAGTTAAGTAAATAAAACCATTATCACTCCAAATCGGGTTATTAACCCAAATGCCGTTTCCACTAATAACTAAATAAGGGATTGTGGCTAATATGGTTGTTTCACCGCTTTCAATGTCAGCTACAATTACATCAACGTCCATAAAATAATCTTCCGTGTCTTCATCTTCAGTTAGTTTAAAATAGAGTACCTGTTGTCCGTTCGGTGAAAGTGCCATATTATCAAAAGCGGAACTCAATGAGTCACTTAACATTGTGATTGAACTATCAGCAAAAGAATATTTATATAATTGCCAATTTGAATATTGAGATCCTTCCATATATAGCACAATATTTTCATCATGGGTAAATCTTGGATTTGTCGGATAAATACCGGTTATTGAACTGATGGTGTCCGATGTTTCAGTATTGTAAATACTAAAACTCACTGGTCCAAGCTGATCCCAACCCATATTTCCAATTAGTTCATAATTAACGTATAATAATTTGGTACCGTCTTCAGAAAGATCGGAATATCGAACGTCTTCTAATATTATTTCATTGACAGATCCATCGGGTGAAATTCTGTTCACGCTAAAATCCATTCCCACACCCCATTCGTAGTTCGTCATATTGTTGAAATAAATCCATTCTTCCGATTGCGAAAGACAGAAAGATGTCAGTATTGTGATAAGTAATATATTTTTCATTTTATATCCGATTCCAGTTTACAACCCAGCCATAATAAAATTAACCATCGTGGAAACATCCAACATATCGATTGAATCATCACCATTAAAGTCTGCAAGGCCATTATAACTTGAACTGTTTATAATTAAATCAACGATCAAGAGAACATCAAAGATATCAATCGATTCATCACTATTTAAATCACCCACAGTTTGGCACTCCACATTTGTAGCAAAAATTGAAGCTGATGGCGGAACTTCTAATAACACATCGCAATTGGAGGGATCGTTGCGAACAAAATTTTCGATCCAATACAAGGCTTTTAAACCCATGTCCACATTATTGTTAGGATTTGTTACAGTCCAATGGCTCCCGCCTGCAATCTCAAATAATAATTTATTTGTTGTTTCTGGGGTGAATGCAAAAAAGACATTTGTATGCTGAACATTTGGGGCATCTTCATCATTTTCACCACTGATAAATATTACAGGGACATCTATGTTTAAAATCTCAGGTGAAGCATATTCACTTTCTAACCATGGTGCTAAAGCCAATACCGATTTAAGAGATGAATCCAAACTGGCTGCCAACAAAGCTCCACCTCCACCTTGAGACCAACCGCCAACTGCTATTTGTTCAAGGGCAAGATTGCCAAATAAGGGTGATTCAGTTCTGTCATTTTCTTCTTCAATTGTGACAATCCCATCCAGCAAAGCATACGCTCTTAGCATTGGGAATTCCCAAATCCAATTCACATTTACAAACATAGTCACAATACCATAAGATGCCAAAAAAGGTCCCCACGTTTCTATAGATGAAATAAGCCTCATGAAACCGGGGACCATAACAATCGTTGGAAATGGACCTACAGCATCAATTGGATAATAAACAATTCCGCTTTGATAATCAGGCCCATTTCTTAATCCGTCCGCTTCTGTAATTATACCCACTGAATATGGCCCATCTGCAAACAAAAATGTTTGAAATAGTAAATATCCCAACATAATAAGATTTTTTTTATGTCTCATGAATTAGATTAAATCTGAGCATCCTTTATTAGTCGCTCAAACATAATCCATGCTCTGTTTTCAGCTTGTGGATCATTTAACAAATGGGATGAATAGTGGTAAGATGGGAAAATAGCCAGAAATTCAAATGCAAATAGATTGATATCCAGATTCTTTCGAAATTGCCTTTCTTCAACTGCTATACCAGCAGCTTTTTCTATAAAGTTAATCCAATATTTTTGATGGGAGACTAAAAAATTCCTAACGGGACCCGGCCTACCCTCAAATTCAATAGTTGCAGTATGTATCATACAACCCCCTGGCATAAATCCTGAATTATCCCAGGTCAGTATATTTTTTGCAAGCGCTCGGATTCTTGGCTCCCCTCTTCGCACCTTTAATGATGGCTCTATAACAATTTTCGAAAATTTCTCTACGACAGCTTTTAATAAATCTAATTGCAACTGTTCCTTAGAATTAAAATGTGCAAAAAGTCCACTTTTAGACATACCCACAGCTTTTGATAATTTTCCAATAGTTAATGCTTCAAACCCTGTTGTACTAGCCATGAAAATGGCTTCATCCAAAATGGTCTCTCGTGTATAATGTCCTTTATTCATGGCGCCATTTTAGTACGAACGTTCGTTTTATACAATAGTTTTTAAATCATTGGACGAAGAAATATGGATAAATAAATCATTACACCAAAATGGGGGCTTTGAGTGTAACGTCCCTCCCGCAGACTAAAAAGCCCTCAATATGAGGGCTTTTTTATTTATAGAATGATAGAGACTTGATAAGTCTTCTCAATACTCTACCTATTGTTGTAGCTGTTTAGTTTTGATCATTATCCTGCAGAAATCTTTTCGATTGCAGTAATTGTGAAAATCGTCTCTTTACCCTCGATTTCAAGCGTAAATTCTTCATCAATCTTTTTCCCAATTATGGCTTGGCCAAAAGGTGAATGGTAGGTTACAACCAATGGATAAAGATCCAATTCGAATTCGATGGGACCTAATAGGTAATAGTCTTCGGCATCATCCTTGCCCTCTTCACGGATTGTAACCTTATTTCCAAATCTTACCTTGTCGGTTTCAATTTCGCTATACTCGATGATCTGGAATGGCGAATGGGTCTGTAGCACTTGTGTCTTACGTACTATCAAACTCTGCTCTTCCCTTGCAGCGTGGTATTCCGCATTTTCCTTAAGATCTCCATGACTAGCTGCATCTCTAATCTTTAATGAAGTCTCTTTCTTTAATTTATCAAGATATTCCATTTTCTCTTCCAATGCGCGGTGTGTATCCCGCAAAATCAAAGTCGCCATATTTATATTCCTATTTATTGATTGGATTAATTAAAATGTTTGTGGGTGTAATCCCATTATTTGAAGTAGAAATTTAACCCTCATCACATAAACAAAAAAACCCACGAATGTGGAGGTTGATGCTTTGAAAGGATAAAATTTATTTCAACAACACCATCTTCCTTATCTGAACAAACTCCCCAACCTGTACTTTGTAAAGATACATTCCAGCACTTACGGGTTGACCTAATTCATTCGTAGCATCCCAAATGACAGATTTAAATCCTGCACTTTGTCGATTATTAACCAATGTTCTTACCACTCGCCCCATAATATCATAAATCATAATATTTACGTGTGAGTTTTCCGGCAAGTCATATCGAATAGTGGTTGTGGGATTAAATGGATTTGGATATGCAAATCCTAATACATAATCCTGTGAGCGAAAAAACTCATCCAGACCGAGATATTCACAACTCCCGTCATCCCCTGTAGCGTATGGATTATAGTTTAACGCATCGGAAGTCGTACACCCAAGTGTATCTGGATAAAAATATAAATGTGCGGAAATATTATTTTTTTCTTCACTCGTCGTAAAATAACCAAATCCTTGGGGATGCCAAGCAATCGCTTCACCCTGTACTTCCGGAGTATATGGTACAGTTGCTAAATCATGATTAAAAACATCCCATAAGTCCTCATTCGGGTTCCGTGAAAAATAGAAAACATCCTGATAAGATTTAACAAGTATCTCTAAACCGTCTGCAGAAATGTCGCCCGCGACAATACGATGAATTGACTCATTATTTATCCCAGGAAAAAAATCGATATCAATCATCATTTGAGGAGTAACCGTTCCTGTTGTTGCCTGTGGGTAGGCAAGTTGATAAACATTTACGGGCTCTTCTCTTTTTGAAATGATATAAATATCCTTTGTTAATGGATCAACCATAAGTGTTTCAGCATCGCGGTTTCCATCAGGATATTGAAAAGTAATGATATCCGCACCATAAATTGTTTCTGTTACAGGTGATTGACTCGAGCCCACCGTGGGTTCTATCACCCGATAAATATATTTTAGATTATACTCTGCATCATTATCGCCAATATTGCCAATATATAAATAAGTTTCACCATCAACGGGCCCCGGCCCTGTGGCCATATCTTCCCAATCCCTTGCGGAACATCCATCCAAATAATAAACGCCAAGATGTTTTCCCTCATTATCGAATGCATAAATTCTATTTTCGTCTCCAGAATCGTTGTGCACCCAAAATACATTCTCATTTTTCCGGCTTGCCACAATCCCAGAAGCTTCATCAATGGGATTATATTCCAACTCTCCCCAATTTTGGCGGTCACCATAATTCTCGGTTTGAGTTTGTCTATTTTCAGACTTATTAGAAGAGACTTCCGACACACCAATCTTCTCTTGGGAAAACACTGATGATATTATCAAAAACGACAATAGGGGCAGGCATTTTATTTTGTTTTTCATCATGATGCTATTTCTCTCTCGATGCGATATTACTTCGGCGGATTTTGGTCGCAAGTAATTTTAATGTTCTTGATCAACCAATACAATCTTATCCAATCTTATATTAATAATTTTTTTCATAATTATCCTTACCATTTTACATGCATATATTGTGTATCGCCTTTATAATATTTTTTCAGTTTGGATGCTGAAAACCAATTAACGTTTTTTAAGAAAAACGATCAATTCACAACAATTATAATTGGAAAAATTCACAAACAATCTACGGATTCTATTTTACAAATAATTACCGTAGATTTAATTCTATGCGTCACATAATCCTCACCATCCTGTTCTCCTTTAGTTTATCCCATGCTCAAGCAGAGGAATTTACCCCTGATATCCGTCAATTAACCGTATTCAAAACCGTTCTAAATGACATGTTCCGGGAAATGTTCGAACAAAAAAATGCATCATCCCGTCAAGAAAAAGGTTATATATCAAATATTGAACACGATCAAATCGAAAATCTTCTTTTTCGATTTCTAATTTGCAGAAGATCTTTATGGGAAATCATCAATAAATACCGCGCATATAACACGTTCACGGATGACCCGGAAGCCAATATGAAAGCATTTGTAATTGGATATTCAGCGGCACTCACTTTATATCGGTATAGCGGTATTTTGGTTACAACCTACATGGATGATGATCAGATCGTCAATAAATTGAATGAATCCTACTATCGGGTCAAAATCCCGGAAGGTACATTCTCTAAAATATTCGACAGTCTCACAAATCCGAAAAATCTTGAAGACCTAGATGTTGCCAGAGAACTTTTTATACAGGAATTACATACATCGGAAACACCTTTAAATGCGCTTTTGTCAAATCCCGAATTTTCTCCGATGCTTGACGAATTAGAAAACCTGCATGAAACCCACATAAAGCTGCGGGATAAGATCCTGAATCATTATGTGTTACTTACACCTGAGCTTACAAATCAACTTCGCCATAGTGAAATTCAGAAAAATGTTGAAACCCTAATTGACGATCTTGGAAGCCGATTTCAGGCTATAAAAGCTACGGTATTCACGGGTGTGGGTGATTTGAAATCCCCAACCAGTCAGTCCATTCAATTTAGTGAAGGTCAAAAGCTGGAATTGCATTCCCTTCTTAAACCCGGAGATATTATTCTAACCTATTCCGAAGGATACATGAGCAATATCTTTTTACCGGGTACTTTTAAACACGGAATCATATATACAGGAAAACGGAACGAGTGGAAAACAATTCAACTTGATGAAATGAACCTCCCGGCTCACCAATCAACCATGATAAATGAAAACGATGATATGATTGAAGCGGTGTCCGAAGGCGTGGTGTCCAGTTCTATGTATAATATTCTTGACAGACATATCAACCGAATGGTTGTTTTTCGACCATTGGAAGATCTGAATCAAATCCGAATGGCACTTCAATCCACCCATTCTTTTCTGGGGAATAGTTATGATTTCGAATTTGATTTCAACGATGCATCATTTCAAGTCTGCACCGAACTCATTTACCGAGCTTACAATGGAAAAGGAAACATTCAATTCAATTTAACCAAGCGAGCCGGCGTAATGACACTCAGCGCAGATGATGTTTGCCGTTATGCGTTGGAATCTGACGAAATGGTATTTATAGTTCTCGCTGTGGAAGACAGCAGAAAACCCGGGAAAGCGGATTTACTAACCGGCAAGAACGGTTTTTCTGTACTTCGGAGTATGATTGATTAATAATCCAGTGAACTTCATTAAAATTCAGATTTCAAAACCAACCCAGATATTTAATCCCATGACCATGGGATTAAATTGCTCATGAAAACCCGGTTGGGGCTGAGCAACCATTATTTGACGAAACTGAATTACTGTTCGTGGATATGTGCGGCGCGGAAAGCAATCGCTCAGCGTTTTTTACCTTGCACTTTGGACATTCAATATCCGAATCTAAAGTAGAAAAAGAAACCAATTCATCAAACACATGATTACACAACTTGCACTTGTAATCATACATAGGCATAGTTAGACCTCACTTTTATTTTTATCTTTATCTGGCATTGATTTTTTCTCAACCTGAGGGAAAGGATTATGTCAAGTTGGTACACCCATTTTAGGCAATAGTAACCGATTAATAAAAAGCCATACGCCTAAAATAATTATTCCAAGAATGATATCATTCATACAGCATCCACGGCAGTCTTTAGCCAGCTATTCACCTGGTTTGCCAGCTCATCCAAATCATCCCGCCCAGTTACGGACAACATTTTTTTAGCATTAATCGCAGACAACGTAACTGATCCATCGTCATTTTCCCAAAGGGTTACATTGCAGGGTAGTAATAATCCAATTTCCGGTTCTTCTGACAATGCATGAAATGCTGTGGGCGGATGACAAGCGCCTAAAATTTTGTAGCGGCGGAAATCTTCATTCAGTTTGTTCTTTAGTGTTTCGTCAACTGCTATTTCGGTTAATACCCCAAATCCTTGTTCCTTTAACGTCTCCCTGATGGCAACATCAACTTCATCAAACGATTTATCAATTATTCTTTGATAACCATAATCCATTTTATTATTCCTTATCCGTTTTGGTAGGCCAACTCCAAACCAAACCAACCAATGCGCCATAAACTGTACTATTTATGGGTGATCCTGTAATAGCACAACCATTTTTACACCCGACAAAAACAAAATATGCATATCCCAACACAGCACCAATCGCACTAAATAATACTCGTTTATTCATTAGATGTAACCGGACCATTCCATCGGATCATTCCTCCCGATAAATTCACCGCATCAAATCCATGTTTGTTTAAAATTGTTGTCGCCTTTCCCGATCGGTTCCCGCTGCGGCAGTAAACTACAATCTTTTTATTCCGATACTGTTCCAATTCCCCAATTCTGGATTCGAGTTCCTGCACCGGGACAAGCGGTGTATTCGGTATAGCTTTTACATGATGTTCTTTAGCTGTTCTGACATCTAAGAAAACATATTCCCCATTGTCATATAGTTCTACACCTTTTTCCGACGTGATTGCTGTCAAATTAATCTTGTTTCCAAAGAAGGATTTGCAAGCCATGAGACCAAAAATTCCAGCAACTATAATAATGATGGTTAATTTCATTTTATTCCTTTATTAATGAATTTCAAGCATTGAATTTAAAGAAAGTTCCCGCAGAAAATTAAAATTATTCGAATAAAATTATTGAGTTTTTATAGTTGGTAAGATTCTGTAACAGGTTTTACACCATAATGACTTTATTGTTAAGTTCTCCCATTCTAAAAATTAATTACAGAGGACAATTATGCAAAAACTAAGTACAGTATTTTTCCTGATTTTTACATTTTTATCTGGTCAAACCACAATTGACAAAGCAACTGCAACGCACCTAGAAAGTATTATTGCACTAAGACATCAGATTCATAAGAATCCTGAACTCGGAAACCGTGAATTCAAAACAGCAGAACTTGTCGCCAAGCATTTGAAAAACCTCGGGTTTGATGATGTTGAAACCGGCATTGCTTACACGGGTGTTGTCGGTATTTTAAAAGGAGGAAAACCAGGCGGGGTGGTGGCAGTTCGGGCAGATATGGACGGGCTACCGGTGACAGAAGATACTGACTTGCCATTTAAATCTACTGTCCGTACAACCTATCTCGATAAAGAAGTCGGAGTGATGCACGCCTGCGGACATGATATTCATACTTCTGTCCAATTGGGAGTTGCTTCAGTCCTTGCTACCATTCGAGATGAAATTCCAGGTACAATTAAATTTATTTTTCAGCCGGCGGAAGAAGGCCCACCACCGGGAGAAGAAGGTGGAGCAGGTTTAATGCTGGCGGAGGGTGTTTTTGATGATCCAACACCCAGCGCAATTTTCGGACTTCACACCCATTCAGGATTGGAAGTCGGGCAAATCGGTATGACTATCGGCCCATCCATGGCGGCGGTGGATCATTTCACAATTATAATCGAGGGAAAACAGTCCCATGGTGCTTATCCACATAAATCCGTAGATCCTATTATCATGGCTACCGAAGTCGTGAGCGCGTTCCAGACAATCCGTTCTCGATCTCTCTCTCCTCTTGAGCCCAGTGTAATTACAGTGGGAATTATCCGCGGTGGAGAGCGTTTCAATATTATTCCTTCGGAAGTGTACATGGAAGGAACGGTGCGCACGTATAATCCGGGAACGCGGGACAAAGTGGAAAAACGTATGAATGAAATCTTGGAAGGTATTACCAAAGCGTACGGTGGGTCGTTTAAACTCAAATATAATCGCGGTACACCGGCGACCATCAATAATCCTGCTTTATCGGAACGAATGATTCCGACTCTCAAGCGGGTTATAGGCGATGACAATGTGCTTATGATGGAGCCTGTGATGGGCGGTGAAGATTTTGCTTACTTCGCGAATGAAGTTCCCGGTATGTACTATCGCCTCGGTGTTGTTAAACCAGGCACCACTTCGGGTTGGGTGCACACGCCTACGTTTAGGGCAGATGATAGTTGCCTTGAAGTTGGAATAAGAGCCATGAGTAATTTATTATTGGACTATCTTCAATCTTTAAAGAATCCATAAGAAAATGTTAACTAAAAAAAGTATCATAAAAAAATTCTCTTCATTCATATTTGTCATCCTTTTTCCATTATTCGTAAAGGGACAAAATACGGTTTGCTTTACCATCGAAGATAATCCAAATCCTAACGACCCAGCCTTAGGTGTATTTACAAAATATGTTCGTGTTTTGGATTGTATTGATATTTATGCAGAATCCAATATCACCGATGAAAAAGTGTTGCACGTTGCAGCGGTGGCAGCAGAATTATTAGATAATGATGAAGATGGCGTTGTGGACGATCCGCTCATTCAATCGTCCTTAGCAGGATTGAATACTGTAATGCCAATTTTTAATTCTGAGAACGGTTCTGCCATTGATCTCTTTTCCGACAATTTTGATGATTGCGCCGGCGCTGTTTTGTTCAGAAACGAAATTGATCCAAGTGAACCCGGGCACTGGGGAAGTGATGCAACCGTCGAAGAAGTTTTGCACACAATCAATACTTGTGGACATGTAGAAGTGTATCCTGATTTATATGGTTTGACGCCTAATTCATCTGATTTAACACATGCCATGGACGTGGCTCGAGGTGGACAATTTACGTCGATTCCAAATCCATACCCGAATGAAGCTTGGTATCATTATGATGATAATTCCTGTGAATACGATTGCATGGCAATGGAATATCTGTATTGGTGCATTGTAACGAATATGGGAATTCTTGCCGATGCCCAAACGTGCAACGGCATCGCAAATGAATGGGAACCGTGCACACCAGCTTTATTTGAATCCACAGATACTTTGATGTTTAATTTGGTAACAAATCCGGACAATATACTTCCCCAACTTGCACCTGATGGAAATTATTGTCCTAGCCAAGTTGGACTTGGAAATGAATTGCCTTACGGTTTTTCATTATTAACAGTTTATCCAAATCCGTTTAATCCCACAACCACAATCCGGTTTGATATTCCGGTAAAGACGGTTCAGGCAACGTCTTTACACATTTTTGATATCAACGGACGATTGGTTGAAACATTGTTTAAAGAAATTACTGAGCCGGGACATCATGAAATCCAATGGAATGCATCAAATCATCCGAGCGGAATTTATTTTCTACAGTTAAATTCAGGACGTGATAATGCTTTCCAAAAAATCGTTCTTGTTAAATAAATTATGGGTTGGCTTACTTGCACTGACCAGTGCGCACACCATGGTTAATGGCGATCCAGCAAACACCATTTCCTTTGCTGGCGTTGAATTTCGGATTATAAAATCAGGTGAATCTGATCATCGTTTCATTTGGCTTCACGGGGACGAAAAAACAGCCGAAATGGCACTGGAATATCATATTCAGCATTATCCCGGTTCTGCATTTTTCATACGATCCGAAGATAGAGAAATTTCGCTAGCCACTACAAAAGTAGATCCAAACCGACTATTTTCGCGACCTGGGGCAAAAAACACTTTACAAAAATTTAAAACGGATTGGAAAGTGAATAATTTGTCTGATGTTTTAGACCAATTGGATTCCACGCGGGAACTTTTTTTGAAAACATTGCTCCCATCTAATGGCGGTTTATTAATTGCAGTTCATAACAATTTCCGTGGTTATAATGTCAGAATGGAATTACCTGCAAGCCGACTAAATTCAATCAAACCAAAACAAAATCCGAGAGATTTTATTCTATGCACCAACGAGTCTGATTTCCAAAAACTCGCAGACGGACCTTTTAACGTAATTCTTCAAGACAAATTACCTGATCTTGATGACGGCTCTCTATCGTGGGCTGCCTTAAAAAATAAAATACGTTATGTCAATATAGAAACTCGGCTTGGTTGGCTTAGCCAACAGAAAAAAATGCTGAGATTCGTGGAGGAAACTATAAAGTAAAAGGACAGCCGGGTCTAAAATTCATTCGAGGATGTATCTATCGAATCAGATACTTGTCCCCAATAAGTCGGATTTGTTTGAAGCTGATAAATAATACTGATGTCCGTCTGGTACACATTCGGATCATCACCAATGCGTACATAATTTCGAGAAAAATCCGATTTGGATGTTCCAAATACTGCTGAACCAGCATCCTTTCCGTTTCCATCTAACACACTTAATGTGGTTCCCTGAATTTCATCCACGGAATAGGTTCCCCATTTTTCCTTTTTTCTTGATATAATGGTTCCACGTTTTACTTTTAAAGTTCGGTCCAGAAAATTATCCATTACTTTTTCCTTCACTTCTAAAGAATCATGTTTTGCAATGGTCCAAACGTTCGAAAGAAGTAACGAAAGGCTGTCCCCACCATTAATGATTGTAAATGCAGAAATGTTAGATTGATCGACATTGAAAATAATGTGCTTAGGAACGTGTCTGCTTTTTTGTGTATATGAATTCAGGAAATAAGCAGCCAGGATTACAGCCAACCCAACCAGTAAAATCTTCAAATTATTCGTCATACAATTCTTCTAGCCTACGCGCTATGTTTTTTTGTTTTCGATTTCTGAATAATCCAAATCCGATTATAAGTACAGTTGGCATGAAAATATTCAACCATTTCCAATTGCGTCGTTCTCCATCCGAAAGTTCCTTTAGCGGTCTGCTGGTAATTTGCCTCGAGCGAAGTTCAATCAACCCGTGATCGCCCATTAGATAATCGACAGAATTCATTAAAAAAATGTGGTTTTCTGCAGATTCAGCGCCTGAACCGTCATCCAAAAACCTTATATCAGAAATAAGAATTACCTGACTCAATAGTCCGGTGGATGGATCCACTTTTTCTGATCTCGCCCCAACAATTTTCCCCGGTTTGTTCAGCCTCTGAAAAATAGGGTTTGCCTGCGGCTCCGGGCTCAAATTATAAAATCCACTCATAATCGCTGAACCATCAGAACTCGAAAAAAGTGGACGAACCGAAACGTTCGGTATTAGAGAATCTATTATGGAAATCTCGCTGGGGAAAAAGAGTAGCATTTGTTCAAGTCCGCTTACGAGTGGTTCATCTTCGTTAAAAGACCTTACCAAAGGCAAAAATGGATATTCCATTGGAACATTCATTCGAATCATCCCCATATTTCTACCAACATTTACGCGGGAACAAACCCGGTCAAGAACAAGATTATTTTCCAAATGAAGTCCGTAAGCATCTAAGATTTCAAATATATCCGATTGGATATCTGTCCCTTGCTGTGTGGATAAACTTGCATTCACCCGTGATTGCGCCAATACCATATTTCCGCTACGAGCGAGAAAATCTTCAAGATTCGATTTTACCGAATCTGAAAGTGTATCTGTTACACCGCGAACTAAAATTAGATTGATATTAAATGGTACCGGATCTGCGAGGTCAATATTACGCACCAAATAGCGTTCAGAAATCAATCGTTGGACGTTTTCAAGTTGATCGCTTTTTCCGTTTAAAGTAGCAAGTCCAACTGTTTGTTTATTTGTTTCAACCAATTTTTTAATTTTGGTTGTTATATCGTATTCTAAACCGGTGGTGGTTTGGATTACCGGTAATACTTCTCTCCTATCTTCGTATAAAATGGATAAACCCATAAATACTTTTTTCACTTCAATTTTATCATTCTCAACAACCTGAATCTGGACCGGAATAATTCCGGATTTTTGTGCATCTTCTTCCAATGCTTCATCCGATTCCGGAGCATAAAATTCAAACCGTACATTATTATTACCATACGCTTCGTACTCTTCGAGAATGTCCTGCAAATAGCGGCGGGTATTCCCAAGCTCACCCGGAAGATCATCAGAAAAATACACTTTCATTATCAGTAAATCATCTATACTGTCTAGTACATTTCTGCTAGATATGGATAAGGTAAACTGATCGTTGTCCGTTAAGTCTAGCCTTGAAAATTTATCACGGGATACAATATTTAGAACGACGAGTGCTGTCGCCAAAATTGCCGGAGCCAGATAAGCTGATTTTTTCAAATCCATCTTAACCAGCTTTCCATTTTCTAAGGTCTAACATATGGATTGTTAGATATAAAAAGAATCCAATAATAGAAAAGAAATAGACAAGATTTCGAGTATCAATAACACCGCGTGAAATATTTGATAAATGATATTCCACCGCAAGGTATTGAACCAAACCTGCTACTGAAGTGGGAATAAAAATTAGCAATTTGTCCAAAAGCCAAAATGTCAAAACGATAAAAACACCAATAATAAAAGAGACAACTTGATTCTCAGTAACACTACTTGCAAACGTTCCAATTGAGGTGTACAACGCGCCCACGAGCGCAAGACCAATATAGCCGCTAATGACGGCGCCGGTATCTACATTATCGCCAACCTGAATGAGTGTGAAAAAATGAATTGATGTTACTGCTAAGGCTACCAAAATCAATGTCAAAGCTGCCAGAAATTTTCCGATGACAAATTCATTAGTCTTCAGCGGGAGTGTATTCATGATTTCTATGGTTCCGATATTTCGCTCCCGAGCAATAAGTCCCATTGATACAGCAGGAATGAAAAATAAATAAACGAGCGGAATAGTACTAAATAACGATCTCAAATCTGACTGCCCGATCAGGAAAAAGGTGTTGGTGAAAAAGTATCCGTTTACAAGTGCAAAAATGGTAAGAAAAATGTAAGCCATCGGAGTGTTGAAATATCCCCGCACTTCTTTGAGATAAACAGCTTTTATGTTACCCATTGCCACCCTCAGAATTTGTTAGCGTACGGAATACTTCCTCAAGATTTGCGGTGTGGGGTGTCATTTTAAAAATTACCCATCCGGATTCAACCGCGTAATGAAACACCGCCTCCCTCGGATCAAATTCTCTCGCATATTCAAAATTAAACCGGTGCAAGTCACCTTTTTTCTCAGAGGATAAAAGCGTTAATTCAGGTATTTTTTCACTTATGTCAGCTATACTGTCGTCTTCAGCATTTTTTACTTCCAAAGTCAGCTTTACATTTCCCATAAAGTTGTTCATCAATTCTTCACTTGTACCGTCCGCGATAATTACACCTTTATCAATAATCAGAATCCGATCAACCGTCGCTTGGATTTCCTGCAGAATATGGCTCGACATCAGTACCAGCTTTTCCTTACCGAGATCTTTAATAAGCTCGCGAATTTCTACAATTTGGTTTGGATCCAAGCCAGTGACCGGCTCATCAAGAATCAGAATATCGGGGTCATGAATCATGGCAGCGGCAAGACCAATCCGCTGGCGGTATCCCTTGGAACAGGATGAAATGGATTTATGAACTACGCCTTTTAGACCGCACTTTGCTACGACCCGGCGAAGTGCTTTTGTAAAATCTTTTTTCACGATACCCCGAACCTGTGCAATGAATTCCAGATATTCATGGACAGACATTTCACCGTAAAGCGGATTTGTCTCGGGTAGATAACCAATTTGTCTTTGTATTTCAAGTTGAGACTCACCAATGTCCATTCCATTTACCTCAACAGATCCTGATGTCGGCGCTAAAAATCCTGTAATCATTTTTAGAGTTGTAGTTTTTCCTGCACCGTTGGCACCAAGGAAACCCACAATTTCTCCGTCGGAGATATTAAAATTAATGGACTTTACCGCCTCTACATTGCCGTAGTTTTTTGTCAAATTTGTTATTTTTATCATATAATGATCTACAATTTCATTAGAATTAACGGGTGCGAAATTAAAAGATTTATAAAATATCCAAAACGATTTCTTCATTTTTATGAAAATTGTAGAAAAGGGAATTGTGCGATGTATCACCAAAAATAATTCCCTGTTGTTTTCCATTTAGCTAAACTTGTATTTTGGAATATAAATAAACAATAGAAAGGCATATTATGAAACCAATTAAAATCATTTCAGCCTTGATGCTGACATCACTTTTATTCTGGTCGTGTGAGGAACTCCTTCAGGATGAAGAGTCCATCACGAGCAACCCTGATGAACTTGTCGGCACATGGGACAGAGACAGTATGGTAGTTTCCATGGAAGCAACAGTGAGTTCGGATCAGGTACTGTATCACTTTTTTGAAGAAGGTACGGGGGCGCTTACTATAACCGGCGATCATGCAGCCTCGCTCACTTATCTTTGGCCATTAGCATATTTGAATTCCTTTGATGATTCAGGAGAATGTATAGACGCCAACGGTGATTATATTGACGCTGTTGATGAAACTGATTGTATGAATATGGGCGGAACGTGGGTTGATGGATCACAGGACGAGCCAACTTTTATATCGTCTAATATTGATATGATTTCTATGTTGAAATCGATTATTGAAGGGAGCTCAACAGAGCAAATAATTACTATATTCGGTATTAGTAACGATGTTGACGGCTCTGGAAATGATACAGAACATGCATTTGTTGAGGTGCTCACAATTCCGATATGGTCTTCATTAGACGACCTTGATACTTTCGACCCTGACTCATTTAGAGTAGCTGAATATGTGAATGATGAACCGACCTACACGTACGACTCTTCGAATTTTTCAGCAACTGTCTCCGCCATGACTTTGTACAAGGTTACAGAAACAGATTCAACGTGGTCCGTGGATTCCACAACAACAGTTTCTGTAAGTGGAACACTCGCCCTGACCAACCTCACTATTCCGGCAAACACTCCGACAGAGACTGCATTCATTTTTGATCCATCGGAATTTGAAGAAAATGAAGGCGGACCTACACAGCTTACCATTAATGCTGATGGTACGTTTAACGGAATTGATCAGTGGACAGAAGAAGATTCATTAGGAAATGAAACAACCACAATTGATACCTTCAGCGGCAATTGGACAGCAGACAGTATAAACATAACTATCATTGAGGATGGGATGGATGACGAAGGAAATGCCTATATTGATACATTTTCAATGCGATATTATGTTGTCGGAAACAATGCAACTTTTATCATTGAAGAAAGCCCCTGCGGGGACGATGCCAAGGATGATGAAGGGAATCCCATCAGCGAAGATGAATGTTTGGATGAGATGGAAAATGCAATTCTGTTTGATGACGGCAGCCTGACAGCTATGACCATGAAAATGCGCTTATATTTTCATCGTTCCAGTAGTTCTCGCCCCTTCATTCCGATGTTTGTCCAGGAAAATAAAAGTCAAAAGATTAATTATAATCGCTTGGCTATCCAATCATGGAAAAAGCTGATTTCTCGATGATGAGGTAATTCGAACAATGGATTAAAAAACGCCCCGACCTTTTTGGCTGGGGCGTTTTAGTTTAAGCTAAAATTGAGCTCACTAAAATTGAAACTAATATGCTTTAAGATTAGATGAATGCGCCCTTTTTAAAGAACAATTTATATTAACCTCACTATCATTATCCCCTATGACAGGGAAAAGAAAACTGAGCAATTACAATAATGCACTTTATATGCGATAGTGCGGGCAGCAAAGGGTCTGTTAGGTTTACGGAAGTGTCGTCTGGTAAATATCGTGAATTCGGAGCAAACCTGTACAAAGTCCGTTTTCGTTCATCACCGGTAAAACAGAAATTTGCGACGTTCTGTCTTCCATGAGACTGACTGCATCACTAAGTGGTAACGTATCCAAAACGGACACCGGATTCTTTGTCATCACTTCTTCAGCAGAAAGTTGATCAATGTCGCCATTTTCAGCGAGGCATCGCCTGAGGTCGCCTTCGGTCACGATTCCAGAAAGGGATTGATTTTCATTCAGAACAAGAGCCGCGCCTTGCGGTTTTTCTGTCATTTGGATAACGACATTCCTCAATTTTTCATCAGAATTTACAACAGCACAATCTTCCAACGGCTGCATGATATCCTGAATATGTAATCTTAATTTTTTTCCAAGGTCACCACCCGGATGATATCGAGCGAAATCGTCGTGCTTAAAACCGTTTGCGCTCATCAAAACCGCAGCCAGCGCATCGCCAACCGCTAACGTAAGTGTTGTGCTGGATGTTGGAACAATTCCGAGCGGATCGGCTTCTCTGCTTACAGAAGCATCCAATACAATATCTACTTTTTCTGCAAGCCTAGAATTTGAATTTCCAATGATTCCTATTAATGGTGATTGGAATTCCCTCAATATGGGAACAAGCCTCAGAATTTCATCTGTACTACCGCTTTTGGATATAAGGATAGTTGGATCGCCAGGATGGTAAATCCCAAGATCGCCATGAAGCGCTTCTGCAGCATGTAAAAATACTGCTTGGGTTCCGGTGCTGCAAAATGTGGCAACTATTTTCTGAGCAATGAGTCCAGATTTCCCAAGACCACACACAACTACTTTCCCGTCGTGATTCTGAATTAAATCTGCCGCTTTTACAACATCGGAAGGAATCCGGGCAGAAGCTTTAATTAATTCTTCAGCTTCGACTGTAAATATTTGCTTGGCAACGTTGGCTAAATCTGTTTTATTCATATGTTTTTCTCATGATTTGATTCACATCTACAAGAAAATAAACCCAATTTAACTTAAAACCGAACCGACATTTTTATCTTTCCGTCCAAAGTTGGCTGAAAGGATGCTGCGATTGTCTCTTTTTTATAAACCATTCCGAATCCCCGTCCAATGACGGTTCCAAGCCCGGCGCCAAACATCACATCGCTTAGATAATGTTTATTATCTTGAATTCTGCTCAAGCCAACAACGAAAGCCATTGTGTAAGCAGCCACACCAATTTTGAATCCGAATAATTCCTGCGAAACCGCAGCAATCGTGAAGCTGTGGGATGTATGTCCCGATGGAAAAGAACGGCTATTTGATAGATTTGGTCTTTCACGCGCGACGCCATATTTCAATCCGTATGTTAAAACAGTTGACGTCGCCATTGAGGTAAATGCATATTTAAATTTTCTATGAAGATCTAATTTTGAGTTATCGGATAAAAAATGCTCAGCAATAATGCCTCCGGTAAGAATTCCGATAGACCAACCATCCATAACGAAATCATCTGCAAAATTTGCCGTGGACTCAGACATGAGCCCTTGGCGTTGGGCGTAGGATTGAAGGTTTGTATCATATTGGTAAGCAATCACAGCACCGAGAATAGTTGAACCAATGATAATTTTATTAGATTTACCACTATATGATTCATGAATTCCTGCTTTTATATAGTCGGGAATTTTTTGATCCTTTGGAAACAAAATATTTATTCCCAAGATTAAAAGGATTAGCGATCGACGCATTTAAGAGAATATGGTTCGTTCTTCTGCTGTAGAATCAAAAACGGTTTGCATCATAACTTTATCATCTGCTGTCATTTGCACACCCCTTCTATCCATGACTTTTTCTGCAACATGAATAGCCTTATCCAATCGATATTCCGTATAATTTGTGTCCGGTCCTCCCCAAGTAAACGATGGAATATGATTTGGGTGAAACCCGTTCCCAAACATATTACAGGATGATCCCAC
Organism: Candidatus Neomarinimicrobiota bacterium; assembly: GCA_018651745.1. Taxonomy (NCBI): domain Bacteria; kingdom Pseudomonadati; phylum Fidelibacterota; species Fidelibacterota bacterium. The sequence continues at coordinate 19,548 of JABIDL010000011.1, forward strand.
AGTTGTGCCCGTGTTGAGCATCGTGTTAATTCCAGTTTTCGAATGGTCTCCCATGATAAGCCCAACATGCATCATTCCGGTGTCAACCATTTTACCATCGCAAATCATGCTTACATTTCCGTAATCATTTTTCAAATCACTCGTGTTTGTATTGGCTCCAAGATTCACCCAAGAACCCAAATAAGAATGGCCCAAAAAACCATCGTGTTGTTTATTGGAATAAGAATGAATGATGGATTCTTCAACCTCACCGCCGACTTTGCATTTTTCTCCAACAGATGTTCCTGAAAGTATTCTTGCACCAGCTTTTACAATCGTGTTCTTTCCGATAAACACCGGACCTTCAATAAATGTATTCGGCATTATAATGGCATTCTCATCCACAAAGACAGATCCATTTTTAGCATTGATTACAACACCGGGTTGAACATCGGCTCCAGCAGATATATGAATATTGTCTGAATGAATGAAATGCGCTTCAGCAGAAATGTTTCCAATTAAAGAAGGATTTCCTTGCGTAAGAATTTTGAAATCTGATTCAATTTGGACCCCATTCATGGCAATTAATTCCCAGATGTAATTGACCAACAATGCATCGTATTTTACTGAATCGGAAGAATCAAAATTATTAAGATCGAAGGAATCTGCATTCTTTCGAGCCGCCACAACATCACCATTACAGCTAAGAATCTGCCCGGAAGCTAAACTATGGATTTCTTTCCGGATTGCATTATCTATCACGAGTCGACCGTTAATGAAAAGCGTTTCCTCATCTGAATTCGTTGTATTTACAGATGATTCAGGATTGGATGCCTGAACGGATGCCGCAATTGTTTTCCGGACTAAATAGGAAACTTTCGCATCCGGGAAGGCGGATGTTATTTTTTCCCGAATTAATAGCGATCCCGCCCGTAAATCAAATACGGGTCGGAAATTCACCATCGGGCTTAAGGTTTTTACAGCCTCGTCTTCAAATATGCATATATTCATGATAATTTAATCCGTAGTCTTCCAATCTAATTTTATAGTTGGTTAATAAAAATAGAAAACCCACCATTAGTTAGCATTAGATTTATTCCATAATTGTATTCAAAAATTACAAAAATCGTGCATAATATACCCCTATCCTTAACAGAAGCAGCATTTTCCAAAAAACAAGGATTCAAATCTCAAGCTACTAAGATTCCTTATATTTTGGTAGATAGTTTTCCGGAACTTGGCTTACTGACTGCTCTGCGATTTTTAGAATGGGTTTCAGAAAATCCTAAGGGCATCATCAGTCTTCCCACCGGAAAAACGCCGGAATATTTTATAAAGTGGACACATCATTTATTAACAAACTGGAATGATAAAAAATTGACTTCAATGAGAAATAATTATGGATTAAATCTGAAAGAAAAACCTGATCTATCTTGTCTAACCTTCGTTCAAATTGATGAGTTTTATCCAATAAATCCAAAACAGCATAATAGTTTCAACCATTATATAAAAAAATATTATCTAAATGGTATGGGAATACCGGAGGAAAAAGCTGTGTTAATTAATTGTGACCAAATTTCACTTTTTAAGAACAAACCTTGGTCTGAGGTTTTTCCGGATGGGTTGGTGGATCTTTCGTTACGGTATAAAGACCCTAAATCCAATACAGAAAAAGAACAGCAACGTTCCATTTTTTTAATTGACCAATGGTGTTCAGAGTATGAAAACAAAATTAATAATCTCGGCGGAATTGGATTCTTCCTCGGAGGAATTGGTCCGGATGGTCATATCGCTTTTAATGTCAGAGGGTCAGATCATAATTCTACCACTCGGCTTATGGAAACCAATTTTGAAACTCAAGCTGCTGCAGCCACAGACTTGGGTGGAATTGAAATCAGTAAAAATAGGTTGGTTATTACCATCGGCCTCGGAACAATTACGACAAATAAAAATGCTGTTGCAATTATTACAGCAGCCGGGGAAGCAAAGGCTACAATTGTAAAGAAATCCCTCGAAAATGCTCCCGATGTAATTTATCCGGCAAGCGTTTTGCAAACCTTAAAAAATAGCAGATTTTATTTAACCAAAGGTGCGGGAAAACATTTAAAGGATGTAGAAAATATATACTGGAAAAATGCAGAGTGGAGCGAATCAAAAAAACAACGTGCCTTGCTTCAATTGGCGCACTCGTCGAATACATTTGGAAAAAAATTAACTGTTACCGATCTTAAAAATGATCCAATTTGCAAACATATTCCAAATCTAAATAAAACATCTGTGGAAGAAATTATTGCAAACATTGATGCCAAAATTCAAAAAGGGATAAAGGACGAAGAAAATCAAGTCTTTTATCATACGGGTCCACATCATGATGATATTATGCTAGGGATGATGCCACACATCATTCATCTCATGCGGTCATCCACCAATTCACATCATTTCGCCAATATGACTTCCGGGTTTACTTCCGTAACAAATGGCTTCATTACCGAAATTTTAAAAAATGCAATCCAATTATTATCAATTGGAAAAATACAAATGGTAGAATTTGCAGATTTTTTCTCTGATGGTTTTAAACGTAAATGGGACAAGGATGTTTTCCATTATCTTGATAAAATAGCTCAGAATAGACCGAAAGGACAAATACGAGGAATGGTTCATAGGGTGATCCGTTGTGTCGTAAAAATTTATAAAATCAAAAATAAAATTGAATTAAAGAACCAAATATTATTAATCATAAATGAACTAAGTAAATGCTATGATGGTGAAAATAATTCTCTAGAAATCCAAAAATTGAAAGGGATGGTTAGAGAATATGAAGAAGAACTAGTTTGGGCAAATTATGGTGTTAGGGTACAGGATATTCATCATTTAAGATTAGGATTTTACACTGGTGAAATTTTTACCGAATCGCCGGAACAGTCTCGAGATGTAGTACCAATTTTGGATCAACTAAAGGAAATAAATCCAACCGTAATATCTTTAGCATTTGATCCCGAAGGCAGTGGGCCGGATACTCATTACAAAGTCCTTCAGTCAATTGCAGACGCAGTTCGTCAATGGAAAAATGAGAAAGATCTTTCCCAATTGCGAATTTGGGGATATCGAAATGTATGGTACCGATTCTCTTTGGATGAAGCAGATTTAATAGTACCTGTCACTTTGAATTCATTAGCCATTTTAAATTCAACGTTTATGAATTGTTATCTTAGTCAAAAAAATGCATCTTTCCCAAGTTATGAATTAAATGGTCCGTTTTGCGATCTGACTCAAAAAATCTGGGTTGAACAACATCAAGATTTACAACTTTTACTGGGACGGGATTATTGGTATCAAAATAATAATCCTCAGCTTAGAGCAGTGCATGGCGCTATTTACTTAAAAGAAATGAACGTGGAAGAATTTCTAGCCTCAGCACGGAAATTAGAGGAATCTATTGAAAGGCCTACTCTGAATTTAAACTAGTTATTCTTACCTAATGGCTCAAACCTATAGATGAATAGACCATCAAATAATGGGCCTGACTCCCGAAAATAATAATCCATAAAATCGACATTTACTGTTTGACCATATTCTGAAGACGCATGGTTTAGATTCTTATTATTAATTAAAATTCCTTCGTGAGCAATGACAATCCCTGACTTGAAATAGTCTTTTTTCACAAAAGCTATTCCACATACATCTGGTAGTTTTGATAACAGCTTTTTATTGATATTATTATTGGGGATATAGAGCAACGTTGATTCCTTTTTCCAATCTAAGTCAAGAAATTCACTTCCATCCAATTTTTGATTCAATACAATATCTATTATTTCAAGTTCGCCTTGACTCAATAGTTCGGTAGTAATATCAACCGTTGACGGGTGGAATGAAATTCTGTCCGACGTATAATGCCAACGCGTTTTATAAGTTGGAGTACCGTCCTTGTAATGGATAGCAATCATTTTCCGACGAGCTTCATTCCAAGATTTACTTTGTGTGAAAGCAAGACTCGTGAGTACATGAACTGTACAATCTGAAACATCCAACCGTATGATGGGATCCAAATCGGGTTCTGCTTCCTCGCCTAGTTTAAAAATATCATAAGGTGTCCCAACTCGCCATATTGCAAAGGCTTTAAGACGATCATAAAAATCCGGGAATCGCTTATAAAACTCAGGTAAAATCTTTGATACTTCTTTGTTTGATAATGTCCATGGTTTTGGAAGTGAATTCACCCAATCATAATTATTAGAACAGGCAAACACTACCATTAGGAACAAAAGTAGAAAAATTGACTTTTTAATTCTTCCGTTTTCTTTCTTCCTTATCATTCCCATCTTTTCCTCTTTAGCAAATTTGGATTTAGTTTGTTCAAACCTACTGCCTCGTAAGCAGCGGAATTAATTCTTTGCTGCCATTCATAATACTTCGGTTTTTTCCAAGAGCGATGAGGATGTACAGCATTTGTAAGCAGAACGACAATCATTTTATTTTCCGGATCAATCCACAGTGACGTTCCCGTGAATCCGGTGTGACCAAAACTTGAGTCGCTTAAGAATACGCCTCCGCTGGATGAATCCGAAGGGCTGTCCCAACCCAAACATCTGGAACTTCCCGGAAAAATATCTGCTTTCTTTGTAAAATTTTTGATTGTTTCTTCTTTAAAAACTCTTTTCCAGCCAAATAGTCCACCATTCAGAAGTGTTTGTGATAAAATCGCTAATTCACGAGCAGTCGAGAATATTCCAGCATGTCCACTCACTCCACCAAAATAGCGAGCATTTTCATCATGCACAACACCATGCAATGGATTTCCGTTTGCATCTAATTCCGTTGGAAGAGTTCGGTGCATTTTGATTTCAGGAAGATTAAAACCCGTTTCTGATAATCCAATGGGGTCAAACACTTCTTCTTTTAAATATATATCCAAAGATTTTCCTGATACTTTTTCTACAATATTTCCTAAAATCATAAATCCAATATCAGAATATTTATAGTCCGTTCCGGGGTTAAAAATTAATTCTGTTTTCAACACATCGTCCCAATTTGCATCTGTTTTATAAAAAAGTTCGAAAGGCGGTAAACCTGAAGTATGAGATAATAAGTGCCTAATTGTGATTTCTGATTTTTTATCCCCTTTAAAATTGGATTCATATTTCATTACGGCATCAATCAATTGAATTTTTCCATTATCAAATAAATGCATGATAGCCATGGTAGTACCTACAACTTTTGTCAATGAAGCCAAATCAAAAATATCCGATGGTTGGACTCGTTTTTTCTTATCGTATGTATGAAACCCAAACCCTTCGTGAAAAAAAATAGTTCCATTTTTTGCTGCCAACATAACAGCACCCGGCCAAGCTGAATCTGCGACTGCTGCATTCATCAAAATTTGCAGGTCCGAAACATCTGCATTTATTTCATATGGCATCGAACGCTTCAGTAATTTCCCAGGTTTACCAGAACTACCCACGGGTTTTTGTTTCAACACTTCTGTTTGAATACCAAAACCCAATTCTGCTACTTCCGGAATCGAGATCGGCAAAGTGCCGGTAAAAGCGATTCGTCCCAAAATTGCTTTGGCAGCAGCTTTTTGCAAGATGGAATTTCCTTTGTAAGCACATACATAAACAGGTAGATCCTGAAAATCTTGGATGAGATAAGGATTTCCAAAGCTGATTATTACCAGCTTATCTGTTTTTTTGGCAAGACTTTTCACGAAATCAGCTTCATGGACCGGAAGTCCAATTCTGTCCTTCCATGCTTTTGGACTGGCAAAAACATTTACAACAATAGTTGTATTTGGTTCGATCTGATTCAAAACAGATGCGTGATAATCCGAACTATCGGATTCATCTATTTGAAATGGGATGATTTTTTTTCCAGATTTCAATAGAAGCTGGGTCATTAAACTTTTTGAATGATTATTTGGCGAATCATATAAATCGATAACTATCCAATTTTCATCAGACGTAACATCCAACGGAAGAACGCCACCTTCATTTTTTACCAAAGTCAATGATTTCTCGGCGATCAACGATGCGGTTTTTTTATTGGATGCTAACCCAAGAGTTCGTTGGACATATTCCAGATTAATTAAGCGGTTTCGATTCAACCCAATTTTTTCTTTCATAGTAAGCATTTTGAGTGCGGATTTAGTTATTCGCGATTCCATAATTGTTCCATTAAGAACGGCTGCTTCTACAACATCAATAGCATTTTTTACACTTTGCGCCTGAATGATAAAATCGCATCCGGCATTGATAGTTTTAATTAGTGCAAAATCATCCGAATAATTTTTTGTAATACCGCCCATGCTCATCGCATCTGTTACCACAACACCATCAAATCCTAATTCGCCTTTTAATACATCTGTAACCCAATATTTGGAAAGAGTTGCCGGCAATTCAGCATTGGGTTGATAATCCGGCGAGGTAACATGCGCAACCATGACTGCATCGACACCTTTGGAAATTGCATGGCGGAAAGGTTCAATTTCCATAGACCAAATTCGTGCAGAGTCACTCGGAATTTGAGCTAAATTTGAATGTGAATCCGTTTCGGTATCTCCGTGCCCCGGGAAATGTTTGGCAGTTGCCAACATGCCGAAATCCTGCAAACCGCGAATGTATTCCTCCGAGAACCTGTTAACGATTTCAGGCGTTTCGCCAAAAGATCGCGTATTGATAATCGGATTTGCAGGATTATTATTTACATCTATTACCGGAGAGAAATTCCAATGAATCCCTACAGCGCGAGCCTCAGTCGCAGATATTCTGGCGACTTCGTACGCAAATTTTGGATTGCCTGTAGCCGCAATAGCCATTAGCGGTGGCAAATCAGTTCCGGCTTTAAATCTTTGGTTTAACCCATATTCAATGTCGGCATCTACCAAAATAGGGATTTTCGACAATTTTTGGATTTCATTCAGAATAGTTAAAGACGAACCGGCATCTCCATACCAAATATGAATACCACCAACACCATCCGTTCCTATAATTGATTTCAATTCTTTCCACTTCGAATTTTCATTATTCATAAATTTCATATTCATTCGAACAAGCATCATTTGACCGATTTTTTCGCGTAAAGTGAGTTTCTTTATTGTTTGCTCTGCCCATGTTCCTCGGTACATAATACCTCCCGGACCGGTACAACCTGACAGGATGAAAATGAGAACAACGTTAAGAATGAATGAATTTGTTTTTTTCATGAAGGGTTGAATTTAAAATAACAATTCTTCTATCTTGATGATTTCTTTGGTCTGAATCTTATCCACAGATTTTATGCTTACCAAAGAAGTGTAGATTTAGACCATGGTTTAAAAAAATTGAAAAAAGCTAATGATCCATAAAAACCTGATTAAAAAATATCAAATGGTCATCCAAAATATTCACCCAGTAATCCCAAGAATGGCCACCCGGTTTTTCAGAATAATTATGTGGAATATTTAATTTCAACAATTGTTTATGTAACAATCGGTTACTTTCAATAAACGCATCATCAACACCACAATCAATGATTAACTGAGTTTTTGTTTCTTTGAATTTTATCACATTAGAGTTGATTGAATACTGTACCCATCGATCCGGGAAATTATCAAAAGACCCGATTTTCTCACCCAATTCATTTTTCTTTGTAGTGAATTTTAAATCAACCACACCGCTCATACTCCCTGCAGATCCAAAATTATTCGAGAACTCCAAGGCAAGATATAAAGCACCATGTCCGCCCATACTCAATCCAGTAATCGCCCGGTGTTCCCGCCTGGGAATCGTTCGGTAGTTTAGATCAATATATTGAACCAGCTCCTTCCCGACAAAGGTCCTGTATTGGCTGTTGGCATCCATTGGACTATCCAAATACCAGCTATTATAACCACCTTCAGGGCAAATAAGGATCATTTTATGCCTGTCAGCATAGTTCCCTAGATCGGTGTGTTCTGACCAATTATTATAATTACCGCTATAACCATGAAGCAAAAACACAACAGGAAATCGGAGAGCAGAATCTTTATATTCATCCGGGAGGATAATTAAACATGGAAGGTCTTTGTCCATGGACTCGCTGTAAATGGATACGGTATTTTGAACTGCTCCGAATAGCAACCGAATACAAATAATAGCACCAATAATGGTAAATGATTGTTTATTTACTTTCATGATGAAAAAAGTTACATGAACTATGAAATAATTTGCATTAGTTTTAGAACTCTAATAAAATCATTAAATTATTAACTATGAATATTTTCTTCACGATACCTAGCCCAAAGACTCAATCCATTTCAGATGTCCGGGATACGGTCAATTCTGTTCTTAACCAATCAACAGAACCTAATCAGATATTCGCTGTGGGAGAGCCCTTTGACGGCGTTGATTCTTCTATTCAATTTTTATCAATTCAAAACACAAATGCTGCAGCTGTTTTGAATCAAGCAATTAACCAATCTGATGAACCATTCTTTTTACTGATTAATAACCTAAGCGCACCGGTCTATTTGAATACGTCAACTATTGATATTTGCAACCTAACCATGATACGTAATCCAAATGCTGCTATGATTTATTCCGATTATGATTTAGACAATAATGGTGAAATTCAAGAAATTCACTTGCTTCATCACCACGAAGGGCGCATCAGGGATAATCAAGATTACGGACTAGTGTTTTGTGTCCGAAAATCAGCTTTTCAACAATGTGGTGGATTTGATGAATCGCTAAAACATCAAACAATGTATGATTTACGTGTAAAATTATCAGAACATGGGGATTTGATACGTATTGCCAACCGTTACAGCGGAAGTCTTTACACAGTTAAAGCACAAAAAAAATCGGCAAATGTGTTTGATTATCTTATGGAAAGCAAAGATAGCCAATTGGAATCAGAAAAAATTTGCACAAATCATTTAAAGCGTATTGACGCTTATCTTTCTCCTAATGACTTTTATGAACCAAGACCCAAACCAAAGCATGATCCATCATTGAAAGCAACCATCATTATTCCTGTCAATGAACGCCCGGAATTCATTGGGTCAGCATTAGAAAGCTGTTTTCAGCAAACTGTACAGAATATTGAAATAATTGTCGTGGTGAACGGTGGAGAAAGCGATACCACTATTCCGGAAGTAAAACGATATATGTCTGACGGTGATAAATATAATGAGGACTTTCCACAAGTTCGATTGCTTGTATTGGATATTAACAATATCGGGTATTGCCTTAATTCAGGCGTGAAGGTAGCGCGCGGAGAATTCTATGTTCAATTGGATTCGGACGATCGATTGAAACCCAAAGCTGTGGAAAAATTATTGAAAATTTTCGACTCCGACCCGAAAATTGGTTTAGTGATTGGCAGTTACGATGTTTGGGAATTACAAAAAGATGGTACTCTGAAACGTAAAGAAGACATCCCCACGGTGACACATGACGAATGGACAGATGACAACGGGCGGAATAATTTACTTCGTATTGGTGGTGCCGGTGCGCCAAGATGTATGTCCATTCAAGTCATAAAAGATGTGGGATATTTCGGAATGAACGATGATCCGTACAGTCGTAATTATGCCGAAGATTATGAATTGGTCATGCGCATTAGCGAAAAATATAAAATGGGTCGAATTTATGACGCCATTTATGATGTGGTCCGTCACCCCGGAGGAACGGATCATTCGATTGATGAAATAACCGTTAATCGGAACGATAATGCAAAAGATTATATGCGTTTAAAAGCCATACACAGGCGGCAAACCCTGAATCAATCAACATGATGAACAATCCAGCAATTATCGGAATTGACGGAGGGGCCACAAAAGTCAGCGCCTCGCGGATTAAACAATCTTCCGCCGGTTTTACGCTGGGACGAGATCAATCACAAAAAATATATTCTGATTTTCCGGGTTTCGATCCCGGTTTTACACCGGTGAATATTGATTCCCAACTCAAAGAAATGTATTCCGGCATAATATTAACCGATGCGGAACAGATTCAAGAAAAGGCGATTATCGGTACATTCGTTGAAACAATTTCAGAAATTAACATTGGGGAACAAATTATTATCGGTATCGGAATGCCCGGGTTGAAAACAGTGGACGTTCGTGGGATCGCTGCCATGGCCAATGGTCCCAGAATGCCCCATTTTTGCGACAATTTAGAACAAATACTTTCTCAAAAAGGACTACAATTAGCAAAGCCCATTCACCATTTGGGCAGTGATGCTGATTACTGCGGTTTGGGCGAAGAGTTTGCCGCGGATGGTTTATTCAAAGCTGTTACCAATGGATACTATCTTGGCGGGGGAACAGGCACTGCGGATGCATTAAAACTTAAGGGCAAACTGGTGCCGTTCGACGACACAAAAGCATGGCTTCTTAAATCGTGGGAAATGATGAACCAAGACCAAATTGAAATGGAACAGTTTGCATCTACCGGCGGGATTCAATCCATTTACAGTACCTATTCCGGCATTTCAATTGAATCGCTCAATGCCGATGGCATTAATGCTGACGTTATTTTGAAGCGTGCTATTCAAAAGGAAGAGCCAGCCTTGAAAACGTTTGCCGATGTCAGCTTCAATTTGGCGGATTTGTTATTCGAACGCATAGAAACCATTTATTCCGGGTGGGAAGGTCGTTATGGTTTCGTTGATCCGAATCGAGGGACGCCATCATCTAAACATCCATATTTAGGGATAATTTTGGATCGCATTATTATCGGCCAGCGCTTGGGGGCTTTGCTTGAATCTTCCAAAGGGTACGGTATTTTATGGGAACCATTGATTCATCAATTGAGAAACCTGATCAAAAAATCCGATCGGCTTCACACAGATGCAAAAGCAGTTTATTTAGACAACCTTCAAATAAATCCCGAGCTGGTTAAAATTTCAACACTTAGGAAAGCGCCAATTATCGGTGCCGGGATAGATGCCGCTCAAACCTAGTCAATTGGCCAAAAAGTTCACTGAGGTAAAATGAACAGTTCCTCAAATAATTTTCCACAATCTGAAACATTGTTTCGAATCGGCATCATTCTCCCAATTGATAAACAAAAAGAAATTGAATTATCATTTTCTGATCCTAATTGCTACATAATCGAATCAGAAAATAAACATTTCCTTTTTAGTGAGACTCCCGGTTCATTCGTGTCTTCAATAAAGGACGGGAATTTTACAATAAAAAAAACATCCTCTGATTTTGAGGAGCATGGCATTACTGTACATCATGTCCCCGCTGGACGTGGGTTCCATTGGAAAAAATTAATAAATGTTACACTTCCGGGGAATATAGAAATCAGGAAATCGGGCGATTCACTCATTGTCATTAATATTATTTCTTTGGAACAATATCTTGCCTGTGTCGCAGTGTCTGAAATGAATGCTAAATGCCCTTCTTCCTTTTTGGAAGCACAAATGATAACAGCACGTTCTTGGGTGCTGGCGAACCGAGGGAAGAAACATCCAAAACTTACGATTGATGTGTGTAATGATGACTGCTGTCAGCGGTATCAGGGAATAGCGGGACTGTCTGAACATGCAAAATCGGCATCTCATAAATCGGCTGGAAAAATACTTACTGTTGGAGACAGTATTTGTGATGCTCGATATTCCAAATCATGTGGAGGAATTTCAGAAATTGGGAGCAATGTTTGGCCCAATGAACCCATTTTGGAATATCTTGAATCTGTTGTAGATGGTTCACCATCTTATTGCGGTCCGGACTTTATTCCGGAATTCAAATTACAGAGATACCTCGGAAATGTGGATGAAAATCATTCCTATTTCAAATGGGATTATGAAATCTCACAGGAAGAACTAATTGCGCAAGTGAATGAATTATACAGGTTGAATATTTCTGCTGTCATTGGCTTGGAAAAAGAACGCCGAGGACCATCAGGAAGAATTCTTTCTTGCAGTCTTGTATGCTTAGATTCTAACAACAAGCAACAGCACCACATCCTTGAAACTGAATATGAAATCCGTCAAACTCTATCCCCAACATTTCTTTACAGCTCTGCTTTCAAAATGAAACCAAATCGAATTTCAAATGGGGTTCCCGGTTCATTTTCATTAAAAGGAAAAGGTTGGGGGCACGGCGCAGGGATGTGCCAGATCGGCGCGCTAGGGATGACTCTTTCGGGAAAATCTTCTGATGAAATTTTGAAACATTATTTTCCAAGAGCCAAGTTGAAAACACTCTAAAATTATTATGGCATTACACACAATAGATTGGATCATCATTTGCGGATACATTCTTTTTTCCCTTGGAGTCGGCGTATATTTCTCAAGGCGAGCGGGGAAAAGCACAGAAGAATATTTTCTATCCGGAAGGTCTCTCCCATGGTGGATTGTCGGAACGTCCATGGTGGCAACCACATTTGCCGCTGATACTCCCTTAGCAATTACCGAATTTGTCCGCGGACAAGGTATTTGGCAAAATTGGTTTTGGTGGAATCTCTTACTTTCAGGATTATTAGGTGCGCTACTATTTTCGCGCCTTTGGCGCAGAGCTGAAGTCTTAACAGACAACGAATTGTTGGAAGTTCGTTATAGCGGAAAACCGGCAGCTATTTTACGGGCATTCAAAGCAGGGTATTTTAGCATTCTTTACAATTTCATTGTAATGGGCTGGGTGATTAACGCCATGGCTTCCGTCACTGCGGTTATGCTAAATATTGACAGATGGACAGCAGTTTGGGCGTGTGTTATCATTGCTTTGATTTACGCATTGCTCTCCGGTTTTTGGGGCGTGGTGATGACGGATTTAGTCCAATTCGTCATAGCAATGGCAGGTTCAATTATCCTTGCAATCATCGCCGTAAATGCAGTTGGAGGAATGGATTTACTTTTAGAAAAACTGCAAGCATTAACAAGTTCGGGAGTTGTTCATGAGAATACATTAAAATTTATTCCTCCTATTCCGAATGCTGATATTTCCTCTCTTACCTTTTGGGAATCTCCTTTCTCAAAATTTCTCATTTTCATCACCATAATGTGGTGGTCGCATCACGGAACAGATGGTGGTGGATATATCATTCAGCGGATGTCGTCTGCAAAAAATGAAAAACACGCTTTGGCAGCAACCCTCTGGTTCAATATCGCTCATTATGCACTCCGCGTTTGGCCTTGGATTGCCGTTGCGCTGGTTAGTATGGTTGTTTTTCCGATTATCCCGGAATCTTATTCTGAATTGGGAACGAAGGCAGGTTATCCTCTCATTATGAATGAATTTTTGGGCGCCGGACTCAAAGGTCTTTTGGTTGTTTCATTTCTTGCGGCATTTATGTCAACAATTGATACTCACCTGAATTGGGGAGCTTCTTATTTGGTACATGATATTTATAAACGATTTATCAAAAAAGATGCCAATCAGCAGCATTATGTTTTGGTGAGCAGAATTATTACTGTAATACTTATGATTTGCTCAGCATTTGTTGCTATCAACATGCAAAGTATTAGCAAGGCTTGGGAGTTCATTTTTTCTATGGGTGCTGGAATTGGTCTTGTACTCATTTTAAGATGGTTTTGGTGGCGCATTAATGCCTGGACGGAAATTTCTGCTCTTCTTACCTCCATAATTATAACCATTGTCCTAGAAATTATTGCCTGGAACCAAACCATTTCTGCGGGATTGGAGTACACACTTTTTGATAAATCACCCATTCTGTTCGGCGTAACTATTCAAGTTCATCATAAATTAATGATTATTGTTCCGGTGGCTGTCATAGTCTGGATTATTGTCACATTCATAACCAAACCTGAATCCGAAAAAACATTAACGACTTTTTACCAAAAAGTTCAGCCGGGTGGATGGTGGGGGTCTTATGCCAAAGGGGCCACACTGCAACCAGTAACTCAAGGGTTTTTCTTTAATTGGATCGCCGGCATTGGGTTAATCTATGGATTGAATTTTGCTATCGGAAATTGGATGTTTGGGAATACAGGATATGCTATAAGTTTATTCTTCATCTCAGGAATTGGTTTCTGGTGGCTCTGGAATAATTTATTAGGAAAAATAGACTCTTGAATTCATCTCAAAGAATTCTCGCCTTAGATGTCTTCCGCGGCATGACCATTTCGCTCATGATCCTCGTAAATAATCCTGGAACATGGGCTCACGTTTATGCGCCGTTTCGTCATGCAAAATGGCACGGTTGTACACTTACTGATCTCGTTTTTCCATTCTTCCTATTTATCGCGGGGACCGCAATGCGTTTTTCTTTGGGAAAGGTAAAATTTTGCCGGTGTAAAGATGTATACGTCAAGATTTTTTGGAGAGCCGTTACCATTTTTGCATTTGGAATTTTATTGAATGCGTTTCCTTTCATACGACAGGATTGGGATTGGTCTCATTTTCGGATAATGGGAGTGTTGCAACGTATCGGAATTGCCTATGGAATTGGTGCTTTCCTTGTCCTTCGATTCTCGTTTAAGCAGCTGTGGGGAGTCATTTTTTCTACCTTGGTTGGATATTGGATTATTCTATGGGGATTCGGAGGTCCTGCGCCATTTTCACTTGAAAATAATATGGTTAGAATGATTGACTTAACAATTTTGGGTGAATCTCATTTATGGACTGGAACCAGAATTCCATTCGATCCGGAAGGATTGTTTAGTACGCTTCCGGCAATCGCAACCCTGTTGATGGGATATATGGCAGGTGTCATGATTCATACCGCTGTTGACATGAATGAAAATGTAAAAAAAATGTTCATTTCTGGTGGAATTCAGATTGTTGCCGGACTTGTTTGGAGTCTGGCGTTTCCGTTAAATAAATCACTTTGGACCAGTTCCTATGTTTTATTCACAGCCGGCCTTGCATCCATTATTCTTGCCGGTCTTATTTGGTGCATTGATCTAAAAGGAATAAAAAAAATCTTTTGGCCATTTGTAGTGTATGGAACCAATTCAATTTTTCTGTTCGTTGGTTCAGGTCTTTGGACTAAAACCATTCTTAAAGTCAAGTTTAGTCTTGATGAACAATCTATTTCAGGATATTCCTATTTATACAAAACCATTTTCCAGCCATTGGCAGGTGATTTGAACGGCTCTATCCTGTTTGCCCTTTTCCATGTGATAATGTGGTGGCTGATTTTGCTGTGGCTTTATAGACAAAAGATATTCATTAAAATTTGAATTCATCTTCACAAAAAGTTTTCATTACCGGCGCCAGCAGTGGAATTGGTGAATCGCTTGCTTATTATTATGCAAAACTGGGCGCCACGGTTGGCATTGCTGCCCGCAGAAAAGATCGGCTAATTGCAGTAGGAACAAAAATCAAGGATCTTGGCGGAACGCCAATCGTCTTACAATTGGATGTTTCCGAACAAGATTCCTGCAAACAAGTGATCGATCGATTTCTAAATGAAGCCGGTAGCGTTGATATTGTAATCGCAAATGCCGGCGTGGGCGGATCCGATAAACTTTCATCCGGTGATGCATCTGCAATAAACAAAATTTTATCCGTGAATATCTTGGGCGTTACCAATACAATCATTCCCTTCATCCCAACGCTAAAAGAACAGAAATCAGGGCGGATATGCATTATCAGTTCAATAGCCGGCACTCGCGGAATGGTTGGCCACGGTGGATATTCCGGGTCAAAAGCAGCTGTGCGGGTTTTGGGCGATAGTTGGGATTACAGTCTTCGCCTCCACAATATATCAACTACAGTTGTTTTCCCTGGCTGGATTGCCACCGAAATGACGGAAGATCACTCATTCAAAATGTTTTTCCTGATGGATTCCAATACAGCCGCCTGTAAAATTTCCAACGCGATAGCCAAAGGTAAACGTAGATATACTCTTCCTTGGCAATGGAACATTATTGTCCCACTTTTTCGGATGTTGCCGAGATGGGTATTGGAGTTACTTTCTACTAAATGATTAATTTTCTACCCCAAGTAATGCTTTCTGCGGCATTCATATTGCTACTGCCGCTGTTGGCAATGCAGATTACAGACGAAGTAAACTGGGACGTTGCTGATTTCGCAATCGCCTGGATTCTATTAGTCAGCACGGGTTTCACGTATAAGTTGGCAACGATTAAAGTAGGCAATACCGTGTACAGATTAGCTGTAGGTCTTGCGCTCACCGGCGCATTCATTCTCTTCTGGGTTAACGGTGCCGTTGGCAACATCGGGAGTGAAAATAACGACACCAATCTGATGTATGGCGGCGTGCTCGCCGTTGGAATCATCGGGACCATTATCGTGCGATTGAATCCACGGGGAATGTCACGGACGATGTTCGCAATGGCCGTCGCACAAACGTTGGTCACCATAATTGCTTTGATCGCTGGGATGCATCAGGGTCCTGAAATCTCCATGGTCGAGATCTTGATCTTGAATGGATTCTTTGTCGCGCTATTTGCGGGATCGGCTTGGCTGTTTCGCCATGCCGCACACAAATCGAACCCATAAGAAGCAGCAATGAAATTTAATTATTTATTTGTTATCCTAATCGCTATTACAACGTCAATGTCTCAAAGTTTAAGCGATCTGTCATTTGGAACGGATGATACTTTTGAAGTGATGACCTGGAATATAGAATGGTTCCCAAAAAATGGACAAACTACTGTTGATTCCGTGTCTGCAATAATACAGTCCTTAGATATTGATTTGTATGCATTTCAGGAAATAACAGACACAACTTTGTTTAAACAAATGATTTACGATATTGATGATTATGAATACTATTTTCAGTCAAGTTGGTTTGGCGGCTTGGCATTTGTTTATAAAACGAGTGTGATTGAAATTGACAGCATGTATGAAATTTATACAGAAGAGCCCTATTGGCGTCCATTTCCCCGCTCGCCTATGGTGATGGATATGAATTATCAGGATCAGAAATATTATATTATTAATAATCATTTCAAATGTTGCGGTAATGGTACTATGGATCTCTCTGATTCCTGGGATGAAGAAACACGGCGGTTTGACGCTAGTAATCTTCTAAAGGATTATATTGATGTGAATTTGCCTGATGAAAATGTTATTGTATTAGGTGATCTCAACGATATTTTAACGGATGCATCGGCACAAAATGTGTTTCAAACCATTCTTGATGATGACGGGAATTATCTTTTTGCCGATATTGATATTGCAAATGGTCCAAGTTCGGGATGGTCTTATCCAAGTTGGCCTTCTCATATTGATCATATCTTTATCACAAATGAACTATTTGATGGTTTTGGAAATACCAGTTCCCTTATACAAACGATAGCAATCGATGAAAACATGGCAGGCGGATTCGATGCATACGATGAAAATTTTTCGGATCATCGTCCGGTTGCGCTAAAACTAGGACATGATTTGGCCATAAATGACGCTGTAGTAATTTCACAAAAATATTATGTAATGAATTATCCCAATCCTTTTAATCCTACTACGACGATTTCTTATGAAGTATTTGAACCCGGATTCATAAACATTTCGATTTACAATTTGAATGGCCAGTTAGTTAAGATTTTAGTAAATGATAGAAAAACCAAAGGATTACAGTCATCTATTTGGAATGCAAGAAATGTTAGTTCGGGTTTGTATTTTTACACCTTAACTTATGGGAATAAAACAGTTACAAAGAAAATGTTGTTGCTTAAATAATGACCATTTAAGAGAGGTTGGTTACCGGGTGATCTCTGAGTTTATTTGTAAGCCAATCACAAAATAATTCAATAAATTAAGATTATGAAAATAACTACAATACCAATGAAACAAACGGGGATCATTTCGTTCGACACGCCAATAGCGCGTATTATTGCTGTGTTGTTGGGATCCCTTATCATTGCCGCACTTGCGCAGATTTCCATTCCGGTTCCGTTTGGTCCCGTTCCCATAACAGGGCAGACAATTGGCGTTATTTTGGTTGGAGGTTTGCTTGGATCTAAGCGCGGTGCATTCGCGGTGATGGCGTATTTGGCTGAGGGTGCATCCGGACTTCCGGTCTTCGCTGAATTTAAAGCCGGCGCTCACGTTTTAGTAGGACCGACTGCTGGATATTTATGGGCGTTTATTCCCGCTGCATTTTTAACAGGTTACTTTGCAGAAAAGGGATTTACGCTAAAACCGATCCCTAGTTTTCTAACCTGTTTTAGTTCTACAACCTTCATTCTTTTTTCAGGGACAGCTTTCCTTACCTTATTCAATTTCGGATTTAACGAAGCCTTGGTGATAGGCTTCTATCCTTTTCTAGTCGGCGATATTGTAAAGTCAATTGTTTGTGCAGCAATGCTGACGGGCGTTAGAAAAGTCAGTTAACGAAACTTAAATATCAAAATGTAGAGGGTTCACCGGAAACCCTTTTTTTGTCGTTCATCTATTCCTTCTTAAGTAATTCGGCAATCTCTGCCATGCCAAAACACGCCGAAGTTACTCCACCTTGATCATGCGATGTAAATGCGAGGTCAATCCTGCACCAGCCTACAACCATATCCGGATGATGATTGGTTTCTTCTGCCTTTTCTGCTAACCGATTAATGAAGTCTATGCTTTCCATGTAGAACTTAAATGTGAATGTTTTCTTGATGGCATTATCTTTGAATTCCCAGCCATATAAACTAGATAGTTTTTCCTGAATTTCGATATCAGTTAACCGACTCATCGAATATCCTTATAAATACGATTTAATGCATTCAATTCTACTCTAACCCAACTCACAGCAATTGTAAATGCAACAGCTGTAGAAATCATCATTGCATACCAGATCCAAACGACAGGTTTATCTAATACAAACTTGAAATAGGTTGCCAATGCCGCACTCACAACCAGTACACGAATAGTGGTAATGACCAAAACTGGAATTCCTTTCCCCAGCCCTTGCATGATTCGTCCGGAAGAAATGGCAATAGCTACAAACGGATACATGAGACACATTAATCTCAAATAGCCAACAGCAACATCAATAATTTCTTGATCTTTAGTAAACATGGAAGAAAATATTTCTGCAAAATAATAAACAAATATGGATGAAACGATGGTAATAATAAAAACCCGTGAAATTCCATATTTTACAATTTGATTTAAAGCGTCAATTCTACTCGCACCATAAAACATTCCAACGAGTGTAGTTAATCCGCCTGCGATAGCAAATATGGGCAATAAAATAAGCATGTCCAACCGCCCAGCGACCTGATATGCTGCAACTGTTTGAGGTGAATAATGGATGAGGATTTTATTAAAGACTCCCTGTCCAACTGCCATTATTATCATGGACATGGATGCAGGCAATCCCACCTTTACAATATCCCATAGAATCACTTTTGAAGGTGAAAAATCTTTTAACCGAAATGTGATATAAGCATGTTTTTTAACAAAAAGCATAAAAATAAAAATAACAAAAACAACGCATTGTGAAATGATCGTTGCCATGGCAGCGCCTTTCACGCCTAAACCTAAACCAAATCCACCGTAATTATTTAAATCAAAAATGAAAATTGGATCTAAAATGATATTCAATATTGTTCCCAGTCCTGCAACCAGCATAGGAAATTTCATATCACCTTCCCCGGCTAAAATAGATCTAAAAAATCCGGAAAAAATCATGAAAGGTAATCCAAGAATTATGATATGAAGATAATCCCACGCTAAAGATAAAATTTCATTTTCCGCACCGAGGATGATTAAAACTTTATGTCCAAAAAGTAAACCTGAAATAGTAAAAATTGTAGCAATCACAGCCGCCATTGCCAAAGCATGTTCTGCGCTATTGTCTGCATTCCTTTTATTATTTTTCCCAATAAATCTTGCAATAGAAGCGGTTACACCGGAGCCCAATCCCATGGTGAGTCCGAGAACTAGAAAAAATACCGGCATATTAAAGGCAACGCCTGCAATAGCATTTCCACCTAATCTCCCAATAAACATCATATCAACAATGTTATAGAGCGTATGGATTCCCATACCAAGCATAATGGGAATGGCCAATGTCCAAAGTGCTTTTTGTGGATTATCTAGAAAAAGTGTGAGGCGTGAATTGCGGTCATTTAGTTCGGACATAAGCTGTTAATTTACGATCACCAATCACCTGTAATAAAGTAATGATTAGGTTCAGGTATTTATCCAATTACTGTAAACGGCCATAAGATGGGAATCAGGAAAGATGCCAAAAGCCAAAGTGCAATGGCAAGCGGAAGTCCGACAGTTAGATAATCTTTATACTTGTAACCTCCGGGGCCATAAACCATCAAATTTGTTTGGTATCCAATGGGTGTAATAAAAGAAGCAGATGCAGCAAAACACACTGCAAAAATGAATGGACGAGGATCATATCCAAGCTTTGCCGCCAATGCCAATGCAATTGGGCTCATGATAATTGCTGTTGCAGCATTGGATGACACTTCTGTTAAAATGACAGTAATTAGATATATGAGAGATAAAAGAATGTACGGCTGCCAAGCTTCCTCAAAAGACATCGAGAAGTTAAATAGAGAATTGCTGATCCAATCTGCAGTCCCACTGGTTTGAATTACAATACCAAGTGGAATGAGAGCTGCTATTAAAATAATCACATTCCACTGAACGGATTGGTAAGATTCATTTGGTGTAATAACTTTTAAAAGTAACAGAACAACCCATCCGATTAATGCCGCTATCATTATAGGCATAATTCCGAGAGCAGCAACCGTTACAACACCGATAACGGTAACAATACTCGCCCACCAGAACCGGCTTTTTTTCATAGTTGCTTCTATTTCCTCCAGAACAATAAAATTGTTCGAGTCCGCCAATTCCTGAATTTTATCACGAGGACCATAAACTAGGAGGGTGTCAAAAGCATGTAAAATCACCTTTGCGATTTTTTCCCGGAGAATGGACCCTTCGCGCCTAATCGCCAAAACAAAACTACCATACCTGCGTCTAAAATTTGATCCAAGTAAATTGAGTCCGATCAAGTCAGATTTCTCTGTTAGCAAAGCTTCCACCAAAATATTGTTTTCTTGTTGAAGTTCGAACTGTGTCAATTTTTCGTCGGTTAGCAAATTAACTTTTTCCACCTCTTTCATTCTTAAAAAGTTGTCAACTGAACCGCGTACAAATAAAATATCGTTATCCAATAAAATTGTATTTCTGATATTGGATGTTATCATAGATCCTTCGCGTAAAATATCAATCACAGTCACATCATAATTTTGGTTAATGGCGCGAGCGAGAATTGTTTTTCCAACTAAAGGTGAATCTTTACCAATTTTCATTTCCGTTAAAAATCCGCCCATATGATAACTTTTAGTCAAACTAGATGTTACAGTACGAGATGGTAAAATTTTATATCCAATTGCAATCATATACCCTAAACCGACTAATAAAAGAATTGAACCATATTTGGTGAATTCAAACATCCCTAACGGTTCGTTCCCCGATGCAGTGAGAATAGAATTCACAAGAAGATTTGTAGAAGTGCCAACTAAGGTCAATGTGCCACCCATAATCGCAGCGTAGCTTAGCGGAATTAACACTTTTGAAGGGCTGATTTTGTATTGATGAGCCATTCTGATTGTAATTGGCATGAAAATTGCCACGATGGCAGTATTGTTTACAAAAGCAGATAAGATAGCAATACTAAAGAGGTATGCGGAAAGTCCCAACGAAAATGACCGGCTGGCGATGGTATTTATTCTTGCAACCAAGTATTCGAGTACCCCGGTTTTTTGAATAGCATGGCTTAAAATGAAAAGACAAGCAATCGTAATAACTGCCGGGTTGGCCAACCCGGACACCGCTTCTGAAGGGCTCAGGAAATCAAAAAGAATTAATATGCATAGGATTGCCAATGCCGATACTTCTAAGGCAAACACCTCGGTTACAAACAGGATAAACATGAGGATTATTATCCCTATGACAATTGGTATTTCGAAACTCATTTTACCTTAAGTTATTGAATAACCTCTTTGGATGTTTTCAATCAACATCAAGTTGGTGTTCAGCAAGATACTCTTTTGCATACGATTCCCAAATTCGTTCTTTGGTAAAGAGATCGTAAAGAAAAGGGTCTAGATGAGAATCATTTCGCATAAAACCCATAATCCGAAGACTTTCAGAAACAGTTTTGCCCTTTTTATAGGGACGATCACTGGCAGTCAACGCTTCAAACACATCTGCAATAGCAACAATTCTTGGCTGAATTGGTAAATCCTCAGCAGTCAATCCCTGTGGATATCCTGTGCCGTCGAGTTTTTCGTGATGTGCAGCGGCCCAGCCAGGAACATTGGATAGTTTTTTAGGCCATGGTAGTTTTTCCAGCATATTGATTGTATGGATCGTATGGTCGTTTATTATTTGCCTGTCTTCTGCCGTTAGAGTTCCGCGGGATATGGAAAGATTGTACACTTCGTCATCAGAAATAATTGGTTTTCTCTCTTTTCCATCTTTCCATTTTCGCTTGGCGATTGATTTGATTCTTTTCGCTTTCTCCGGCGAAAGATATTCACCGCCGATGTTTACAGAATTGATGAAATCCTGATCATCGGCAATCTGTTTAAGATTTGAACGATACAATTTTCTCAATTCTTTCATTTCATCTGTTTTTCCTGCTTGTTCTAATTTTAACTGTTTCTTAAGGAATTTAATTTCCTCATCTCTCCTGATAATCTCAAATCGTGTATTCACCAAATGGATTCTATCTAAGATGGTTTCTAGTTTGGTGGATTTATCCACAATATGAGGCGGTGTGGCCACTTTTCCCGTATCATGAAGCCATGCAGCCACCAATAATTCCCGCATGCCATCTTCATCAAAATACACATCTGCCAGTGCGCCGGTTTTACATTCATTAATTGCATTAGCAATCGTTTCAGTCAAGACGGGAATCCGCTGACAATGCCCGCCTGTATATTTTGATTTAGCATCAATGGCAGCGGCCAACACCTGAATGAAAGAATCAAATAGTTCTTCCAAATCTTTAATTAAGTTTTTATTCGTAATAGCAACCGCAGCTTGGCTAGATAATGCTTCTACCAAATCCTGTACCTTTTCAGTGAATGCAATGACATCGCCGGTTTTCCGATCTTGCGCGTTTAAAAGTTGGAGCACGCCGATAATTTCATTTTCATGATCACGTAATGGAACCGTTAAAAAAGATTGGGATCTGTAACCGGTTTTTTCATCAAAAGCACGTGTGCCGGAAAAATCAAAACCTTCCGCTTTATACGCATCCGGGATATTTACGGTTTCACCCGAAAGACCAACATAGGCTGCAATCATATTATTATTTGGTTTTCCATCATCCAAATATAGTTTAATTGGATAAAAGGGAATATCCACACCAGATGTGCCACCCATATGAAAATCAAGCGAATCCGTCTTCATTATTTTGAATGCTAACCGATTATCATTTGTCCTCATATACAGAGTGCCACCGTCAGAATTTGCGATACGCTTCGCTTCCAACAAGATCATTTCCAAAAGAATATCCATATTCTTTTCCTTCGAAAGAGCAAAGCCAATTTGGCTCATCCGGGAAATTTGTTCTTCCAAATCGTTCACATACGATTGAATTTTCTTCGGAGTATCTTTCATTAATATGTTTACCTCACTCATCGAGTAAACATTGGGCTTGGCTTTAGCAGAATTTTTCTGTGTCATAATTTTTCCTTAAAGATTATTTCACCAGAAACTTACAGCACCCTGTTCCAAAGGACAAATGGTAACTCCAATTTTTATAAACTGTTGACAGAATTTGTTTCCATTACAAATAACGAACTATGGCAAAAAATGACAATATGTCTCTATTCAGAAATTTTATTCGTTTGCACTTGAAAAATTTCATACTGTGGAATTAATTATTCTAAATTCCGCTCGTGAAGTTAACCCCCGAATCCACTCCTAGATTCCTTGAAAAGGTTGAATTAGGTGAAATATCTGCGTCTGAACTTTTGGAAATAGCCCAATCCATAAACGAAGATGTAGCCAACCATCAATCTATTCATGCATTTTTAGATGTAGCTGCCCATCCTTATTTCCAACATTGCATTTCTGAGAATGATTGTATTGACCCATGGCTAAAGGAACTCGTTCGGCTGATGGAACTCTCAGGATACCACATAGGTCATGTGATTGAAGACAGAGCAAAACGCTACGGCGATAAAACCGTATTTCAAATCATTCAACCCGATGAAATAGTAAAAATTTCGTTTAAACAACTTTTGAAATACATACGTCGAACAGGGCAGGGAATTTTTGCATTAACAAAAGGCAAAGAGCCCACTATTGGAATTTTAACACCCAACACTTTCAAAGGAACTCTTGTGGATCTCGCCTGTCTTTCATTTGGATTTAACGTTGTTCCTCTTCCGCTGAATTCCACTTCAGAAGATTTAAAATATATCATTGAACATAGCGGTATAACGCACATTTTTTCTGGGGGACAGCGGGCAGCCGGACTCCTTGCTGCTGCCGTGAATCCTACTTCAGATATTCGAACTATTCAGCTTCGTACAAAAGATCTAACAACAGCTTCCCAAATTGGCTGGGACGCCTTCCTTGCGAATGGGGCAGACATTCAACAGTCAGATTTGTTAGACCGTCGGGATCAATTAGATATCAACGGCATCGCTACCATCATGTACACGTCAGGAACTACCGCTCATCCCAAAGGAATTGTTTTTACCCCATTAAATATAATTTCAAAACGATTCGCAAGAGCTTTGGCCTTACCGGGGATCGGACCGGATGATATTTTCCTTTCATTCCTACCACTTTATCACACATTTGGGCGATATCTTGAAATGCTCGGAAGTATTTTCTTAGGAGCAACCTACACTTTTGCCAGATCTCCCCAATTTCAAAGTCTTCTTTCAGATTTTAAAATTATCCGGCCAACCGTGTTTATCAGCGTACCAAAACGATGGAATCAGATTTATGAATTATGCGACGGAGGATCTCCGGATACAATCACAGGTGGACGCTTAAAATGGGGATTGTCAGCCGCCGGATATCTTGAACCGGCAGTATTCAAGTTTTTCCAAAAAAACAATGTCAGCCTTATGAGCGGATACGGGATGACTGAGGCAACAGGCGGAATTACAATGACACCACCAGCAGATTACAAACCGGATTCTGTTGGTAAATCCCTACCCGGCATTGAACTATTGATTGCAGAAGATGGGGAACTGCTAATTCGAGGTGCCTATGTATCACCGGGATATTTGGGTGAACAACAAAAAGTAATTCAACGAGATTCATCCTGGTTTCATACAGGAGATATTTTTAAAGAAACGAACAAACATTTTACGATAGTTGACAGGAAAAAAGAAATTTATAAAAATAGTCGGGGGCAAACAATCGCGCCACAAAAAATAGAAAATCTGTTTAAGGATTTTGATTCTATCCATTCTGTTTTCCTAATTGGTGACGGAATGGAATACAATTGTATATTGATTTATCCGGATCAGACATTTACCGAATTAAAATCGACTGCCGATACTAAAGAAATACAGAACCATTTTTCCACCATCGTCAATTCTGTAAACAGTTTTCTACCACCTCATGAGCGACTTGTCAACTTTGCTTTAATACCACGGGCGTTCAGTTCTGAACATGGAGAACTCACCAAAAAAGGGACGGTTAAACGGAAAGCTATTATTAAGAATTTTTCCTCAGTTATAGAACCAATGTATAAACGTTCGAGCGTCAGTTTCATTAAAGATGAAATTGAATTGAGAATCCCAAATTGGATTATAAGAGAAAAAGGAATTTTGTCCTCAAATGTTGAATGGAACGGTAAAAAACTAACTATAAAGGGAAAACCCGTACTTACTTTACTATCTTGCGAAAAAGGGTTTCAGGTAGGCGATTTTGTTTACATTCTACCCAAGCCAACGTTTGATCTAGAAATGTATTTGAGGTCGCCCGAACTTTGGCTCGGCAATATTGAATTTGTAAATTTTTTAAGAGACATCCCCTTTCGCCTTAGTGAATTTAATCCATCATCTGAAATTGACCTTTACGCTTCGCATGTTCCTCTTTTGAAAAATACTCGCCATGAAGCAGTTCCTTTCCCTGATGAGGATGGAAAAACTGAAGATTTTCTTAAATTCCTCCACAACCAAGCTATTGTACTTCGGAGCAATTCGTCTACGAAAATTATTTCGGCCGTTGCAAAATTTGAGTCTATGACCCAGCAACCCGGAAGTATATGGAATCACATTATTCCATCCATCCTATTGCGACTAAATACGCATCCAAAAATAAAATGCCGATCTGCCATGTTGAATCTTGCGGTTTCCTTATTGAAAGCGGATGTATTTGCCAAAATAATACGCGACAGTCTAGAACACGCATATAACTTAGAAGATTTAAACGCTGTCTCTTTTGATTCGGGCAAACTGGTTAATGACCATATTAAATCTTTCTTAAATCAATTAAATGAATACAAAATTCAACCGGATTCCTGCACAGGATTTTCTACAGAACTTATCAAAAAAGTATTCATTTGGATGGTGGACTTTGCCAAGGACAAACCTAAATATTTTCTACCCTTAAGAACTGAATTTTCCAGTTGGAACCAACCTTTTTTTCCGGTGGGGATTCAGAAAAATGCTGATAAAGCATTTCAAAAATTAGAAAGTAACTTTAGGACAAACCTTATACATGATTCAACTAAACCCTATCGGGAAAAAATAATTGATTTGCCTGATTGGAAAGATGTTATTTCCTTTGACCCGAGTATTGATGAGGCCCTTCAAATTCACATAATAAATGCAATTGAAAATACTCCATTGCTAAATGAAGCTCTCGTTTTAGCTGGTAGAGAAATTATCACGTTAAATAATATTCCGATTGATGGTATTTGGATTAGTGCTTACCATTCAGAATCATTGGGTCGT
The DNA here is from genome assembly GCA_018651745.1 of Candidatus Neomarinimicrobiota bacterium. NCBI lineage: Bacteria > Pseudomonadati > Fidelibacterota > Fidelibacterota bacterium. The sequence continues at coordinate 46,320 of JABIDL010000011.1, forward strand.
GCATTCAGACTACTAGTTAGACCAAAAAACGATGCATCATTTAACCTCATTCTAAATAGTTATAATTCAACTGAGGAGCAAAATGTCAATAATCAGGTGAAAATATTGACATTAGCAGGACCAACATTTAACACTGATGCATGTAGCAATTTACTATTTGGGCATTATCCTAAATTTAATCTTTATACTGAAGCTTTTTCAATACATTCATCTGTAGAAGATTTACTTAACCGACACCGCGAGGATATTGAATCAGGATTGGCGATTGATCGATGGCAAATGCGTTGGTTTCATTACATTTGGACTAGCGCTCAGTTATCTTTGGAATTATGGAAAAGAACCGGTTGCCAAAAAGGATTATCAGATCCTGATCCATCTCAATTTTGTATTCCGGAACATGATTTCTCAGATGGTGGATATATCACTTCTATATTTTTTCTAAGAGAAACACAATCGCTTCTTATACTTATTCAGCGATTTGCCAATAGTTTCATTTCTAGGACCGAAGCTAGGTATAAAGAATTAAGCATGATGTCAGGATGGGAAGTTATCCTTACCGTTGTCTTGGAAGTCTTTGGGATTAGACAAGGTCTTGTTATGCTTCGATCTGCACGTGATGAGATGAAAGACGATGTAGATTATGGACTTTCTCAAGAAACTATTTCCAGTTTCATTTCGGAAGTTGAATCAGATGGAATCCTCCCGAAAAAACTGGTATTTGCCACCATAAGATATGAGCGATGGAGTCAGTTGAATCCGAACGCAACTGTAGATGCAAAAAGTGAAATCATTTTCGATCTTTATCAAGATTATCGTCTAGCTCATTTATTGCAAATTGATCCAAGTATCCGACTACAATTCTTTTTGATGACTTGCTTTAAAGATAGCCACGAACAACTTCGTATTCAGCTTGAGCAAATGGTTCTCGAGACAAGGAAAGGGATCATTTCTGAAACTGAATTAACCGACAAACTTCAGATTATTCATAAAACAAGTTTGGCAAATAATGATGACAAATTTTTTCTTACACGTTTGATTTACGAGCATGTTGGTTCTGCAGATTTTGCCGAACTAGTGGCGCACGAAGGAGAGTCATCTGGGCATCTTGATCTTATTTATTTAATTCATGATAAGGATGGGTTGCAATACACAGTTCGGCCACCTTCACGCCCAAAGGATATTGCACAATTTAATTCTCTATTGGAAAAGGCTGATTTTTTTATTTCAATTAAACAAGAACATGAATTTATGCTCTTATTTACAGAAGATGATGATTTAGTAGGTGGTATAATTTGGCGAGAAACCAGAAAAAATATTGCTCATTTAGAAAAAGTTGTAATAGCATCTGCATTTCGAAATAAAGGTCTCAGTATTCCTCTAATCAACGAACTCGTTTTTCGACTCCATAGCAGATCTTATTCCCATTTGACAGTTAACTTTATTCATTCTGATCTCTTTTACAAAATCGGCTTTAAAATTGATAATCGTTTTGGCGGTCTTGTTCTTCCAATAAAAGAAAAAATGTCGCCTTAACGTATACTATAATTTTTGCGCAATCATAAGACCATCACGTATGGGTAGCAGTTGATTCGTCACTCTTTCATCTGCCCGAATAAATAAATTCATGGCATTTAACGCCCTTGAATCTTTGTCCATTGGATTAAGCACATCTCCATTCCAGAGCATATTGTCCAATACAATCACTCCGCCTTGCCTAAGCAATTCCATAGAACAATTATAATAATTTCCGTAGTTGATTTTATCCGCATCAATAAAGACCAAATCTACTGAATCCGATAATTCGGCTAGAGATTCCAAAGCAGCACCAATCTTTAATTCTACTCGATTCCCAAATGGTGCCTCTGCGATATATTTTTTCGCCAATTCTCTTTCATTAGTATCATAGGTTTTGACAATTCCGTCATCCTGGATTACCTCAGCCATTTTGAGTGCGGAATATCCGGTAAAAGTCCCGATATCAAGTGCCAGCTTTGGATTTAGCAACCGTACCAATAATTGCAATAGGTTTCCAACCATCGGACCTGACAGCATTCTTGGGACATCTTCTTTATCGTAAGTATCTTTTGTAAGTCTTTTGAAAAAGTCCGATTCATTTTCTGAATGCTCAAGGCAATATTGCTCGATTTCTTTAGGAAGAAAATCCATTTTACAAATAAAGCATTCCGTAAATCAGCACGCCCGTCACAGAAACATACAACCATATCGGAAGGGTTATTTTTGCAATTTTTTTATGTTTCGGAAGCTGAGATGTCCAACCGCGATATAAGGTAAAAAGTGCCAAAGGAACAATGACCGTAGCCATAATAATGTGTGTAATCAGGATAAAATAATATACTTCACTCCAACCGCCGTCGTACATCTTTGGTCCGATTTTAAACCAATGGTAAATCACATATGTCACAAGAAAAGCGAAGGAAAAGGCAAATGCGGTTAGCATTATTTTTTTATGTATTTCCCGTTTCCCTTTTTTTATCATTATCCAACCGTTCGCTAATAATACGGATGTTGCAAAATTTAATGTCGCATTCACTAAAGGGAGCCCGGAAACATCCAGCATTCCTTTCATTCCATCCGGCCTAGGTCCGAGGAATAGAAACGCTATAGCAAAAACAATAATAGTTGAAACAATATATATAATGCGATTCCAAAATGAATCAGTTTTTACTTTATTCATTCTGAAAATTATTGGACTAAGCGAACAATATCTTTTATCAATTTTTCCATTTCATCCGTTTCTGTTCCTGTATAATAACCACGAATCCGAGACTCCTGATCCACCAAGGCAAAGCGAGTACTGTGGAAAACAATATCCTCTGTATCTCCCATTTTAAACCCGTTTGCGACGAGAGATTGAATCGCTTCATAGGATCCGGTTAAAAAATACCATAGATCTGTCCGAGCTTTATACTGTTTCGCATAATTTGTCAATACTTCCGGAGTATCATAATCCGGATTAACCGTAATTGATACCATCCGAATTCTTTCATCGTCTTTGAATTCGTCATGAAGTCTTGACATGTGCATACTCATCACCGGGCAGGGACCTGCACACGTGGTAAAAATAAAATCAGCGACCCAAACTTTTCCTCTTAATTCATCTAATCCGATTTGCACTCCATTTGAATTCGTTAATGAAAAGTTGGGGATTGTACCTAAAATTGGGAGAGGCTTTGATTTAGAAATGAAATCGCATCCGCCTGCAAGGAAAATAATTATCCCAAAAATGATAAATGTATAATTTTTGAATCCGTGTGTCATAATAACAGAGCCCTATCAATTATCATCAGCAAAAGAAGTGCCGGCAAATAATACACGGATGCTTTCAATAGCAACAGCGCCGCTTCATCCGATAAAGACCTTCCAAGGGGAATGGCAGATGCTAAAAATCCGAATGCAAGGCATAGAACTCCGATTGCATAAACACCTCCCATCATCCCGATGATGTATGGAAGGAAAGAAATTGGAATTAATAATAATAAATGCCAAAAAACTTGACGAATGGTTCTACTTCCGTTTGGTTCAATCACTGGAAGCATTTTAAAACCTGCTTTTTTATAATCATCACGACACATCCAGGCAATTGCATAAAAATGTGGATGCTGCCATAAGTATAAAATCCCGAATAAAATCCAAGCGCCTAAATCCAATGATCCGGTTGTTGCTGCCCAACCTCCTAACGGAGGGATTGCGCCGGGAATGGAGCCGATCGATGTATTAAGCCACGTTATCCTCTTCATAGGAGTATAAACCAGAATGTACAAAAAAGCTGTTAGAAGAGAAATAAATCCGGTAAGTACATTAATTTTAATTACCAAACCCGCACTTCCAACAAGAACCAAAATAATGCCAAACATTAATGCCTCACCCGGAGTAAGAATTCCAGAAGGAATTGGACGGTTTTTCGTTCGATCCATTAACATATCATAATTGCGTTCAAGATAATGATTTAACGCTCCGGCACCTGCGGCGGTTAATCCGGTACCAATTAAAGTCCATAACAATCGTATCCAATCCAAATCAGTCGTCGAACCCATCACAAATCCAATTATCGTCGAAACCAGAACCATTGTCAGAATACGCAGTTTGGACAGTTCAAGATACGCTCCTATTTTATTTTTTGCCGGTTGAGGGTGTTTCTTCATGATAATTTAATCGGAATAACTCTGAGAATGGTTAGGGAAACCATTGCTAAAAATCCAGCACCGGTAACAACGTGCAAACTTGTGATGATTGGATCCCTGAAGGTCCAAATGGAAGTTGCACCTAACGTAATTTGGATAATCAATAATATCAAAAGTCTAATTCCACTGGGTTTAACATTAGATATATTACCTTTAAAAACCTTAGTTACAAAATACACCGTTATTAAGGTAACTGCCAACGCACCTAATCGGTGAATATAATGAATCCAAATCTGAATTATGGAAACTGATTCCATATCGTTTTCGTACATAATATCGTTGATATGACCTAAAAAATAATCATTAAATATTGGGAGCCACCCTCCTCCGATGGTTGGGAAATCTGGAATCGCCAAACCTGAGCCGGTGTGTCGCATGAGCGCTCCGAGAAATAATTGTACCACTACTGCAATCAAAAGAATAAATGCTGGACGAATCAATTGCTTATTTTCTTCACCGTTGTTTGATTCTCTATTTTCTCCTTCTTTGGAAAGTGAATATCCAATGATGATGGTCATTATTAAAAATCCCTGCGCGAGCATTCCGTGGAATATCGAAATTATCGGCGGTAAAAAATAGAGAACCGTAATTCCACCGAGCATTCCTTGAAGAATAACTACACCTAAAGCAGAGTAACCCATTTTTTTTATCCAAGACGGGCGATTCGACAAACCGAGCCCAACAACCAACACGATTGTCAATATTCCAATGGTGGTCGCAATTAACCGATGCAAATGTTCATAAAAAATGCCACCAACCATTTCAGAAAATGGGAAAGTGAACATATGTTTTCCGTAGGTTGTAGGCCAATCGGGGACAGAAAGGCCAACTTCATGACTTTTGACAAGAGCGCCGGCAAAAATTAGACCGAGCGTTGAAATTATGACCAGTTTAGAAAACCAGCGTAGCCAAGGTTGGCTAAGATTCATCAGAGTTTAGAAAAAAAAGATAAAATTCTACCAATCCTCATCGTCACTTTCTTCTTCAAAATATTCTGCTTGTTCATCTAGCCAAGCTTGATATCCGGCTTTATCGTGAACCGTTAAATATCCTTTCATGCGGTAATGACCAAGTCCGCAGAGTTGAGCGCAGGCGATTTGGAAACCTTTTTCAACTTCAGGTAGTGTGTCCCGAGTGGTTCCATTGAGAGATTCAATAAATTCTTTAGAGGTCATCGATGCTTCAAACCACACAGGAATACTCATTCCCGGTACCGCATCTTGTTTTACTCTGAATTCAGGAAGAAAAAAGCTATGAATCACGTCCTTAGATGAAAGATCAATACGAATAGGTTTATTAACGGGGATATGAAGTTGATTCACCATCACAAAATCATCAGCAGCGTTGGGATCTTCTCTATCAATCCCAATTGGGTTTTCTGCTTCGTCAACTAATGTGATATCCCGATTCCCAAATTTTCCATCTTCTCCAGGATAATGGATATTCCAAGCAAACTGCTGAGCGATTACTCTTATTTCTTCTGCGCCTGATGCGCTATTAGGAACATCATTTACACGAGTTGCCCAAATTGGGATTGCGAATCCAATTAAAATAACAAATTCAATAACTGCTACAGCCACTTCCAACCCAGAAGAAAGATGGCTTTGCACACCTGTATAATCAGCTTTGGGATTTCTTGATTTTCTAAATCGAATTAAGGTATAGATAAAGAAGAGCCCCCACCCTACAAACAGAAATAGCATAAGCCAGTGAAATAAAACCATAACTTCATCTATTGATCCCCCATGAGATGATGCATTTATGGGTAATCCATATTTTCTTAAAAGATCTAACACAAGTTTTCCCTCCTAAATATCTTTCTTTTGTGCTTTGAATTTCTTTGCCCTGTTTTTCAATCGAATCATAACAGTAGCAACACTTCCAAGCATTGTTCCAGTAACGCCCAGCAATGTCATAATTGCCCAGTTCATTCCAATAGTCGCGGGGTCATCAGACGCGCCATAACAGGTTGCACATGCAAATGTAATATGTGGGAATAAAAAAAGGCCGGTTATTATCATTAATCGAAGCATATCAACCAAATTAAATGGTTTTGAATTTCTTAATCATTTTTTGAAGATAAATGATAAGCCCAGAGCCACTTATTAATCCAAGAACTCCAAAAACTGTAGAAAAACTCACATAATTTGACAGATTCTGAAGTTGCCAAAATCCATATCCTAGGGTAACTACAATTGAAATAGAAATAAAAAATATGTGAAACGATTTTAAACTTAGCATCTTTAAATCACCGCTTGATCTGTAAAAGCTATATAAGGCAAAAACATAATTGTAATTAAAAAGAAGAATGTCAATCCTAAAACTGCTAAGACCGTTGTTCTTTCAGAAAACAAATGCATAAAATACCCTGCTACAAGCGTTCCTTTAACGGTAGCAATGATAATGGCGAGAAAAAAGGATTCTCCCGAACTTAAATCAAGATAAGATGCCGCAACGGTTACAACTGTTAAAACAGCTAAAGCTGCAAAAACACCTATATAAATTTTGACACTTTTTTTTATGTCTTCTGTACTATGTCCACTCATCATTATCTCCTAAAGTAAGTAAAGTACCGGGAAAAGAAAAATCCAGACTAAATCAACAAAATGCCAATATAGTCCGACAATTTCAATTCTATTAGTAAATCGTTCTGACTCAGTTCTTATCATTTTAGACCCGGGAAATAAAAAATAGAAAATGACAATCATCCCTCCAATTATATGAAGCATATGAAGTCCAGTTAAGGTGAAATAAATAGCAAAAAAGGTGGATGTTTCAGGGAAAATTCCATGATGAAATTTCGCAGTATATTCAAAATACTTTACAACTAAAAACACTCCTGCTAATAACAGTGTGGTTCCTAGGTAGATTTTGAATTTCTTCTGTTCATCCAATTTTAGTGAAACCCACGACATGATCATGGTTACACTGGATGAAATCAAAACTAAGGTGTTAAACGTAGCTAATGGGATATTTAATTCGCTAGATCCACTAATAAATGCGCCAGTCACATCTCCCATTCTCAGAAAAACATAGGCAGAAAACAAGCCACCAAATAACATGACTTCCGAGGCCAAAAAAAGCCAAATACCCAGTTTGGCATTAAACATGCCAGTATCTTGTCTTTCTTCTACATTATATGGAATCTCCATTAAAATCCTTTCTTACGCTTCAGATTGTGGGGTAAAATCTTTATCAGCCCCCGGGACACTATACTCATAAGGTCCACGATGAACTTCTGGAATAACTTCAAAATTTCGATGAGGCAACGGAGGTGAAGGTGCATCTGTCCATTCCAAAGTTGTGGCTTCCCAGTGATTACTTTCTGCTTTCTCGCCCGACTTCATACTTTTGATTAAATTATAGATAAACGGGATTTGTGCTAAGCCCAATAACCATGCGGATGCTGACATTACTTCATTTAGCCAAAGAGTGTCGGTTGCGTGTGCGTAGGTAACGCCGCCATCCCACAATCTCCGTGAAATTCCAGCCAATCCTTGAACAAACATTGGCATAAATATACCATTAATAAATAGCATTGAAAGCCAAAAGTGAATTTTCCCCAACGTTTCATTCAATAGTTTACCAGTCATTTTTGGAAACCAGTAATATACGCCTGCAAATAGCGCAAAGATGGTTCCAGGTGCAACAACATAATGAAAATGACCAATTACATAATAAGTATCATGAAGATGAATGTCCGAAGCTGCAATTCCTAAAGGTAACCCCGTTAGCCCACCAATACCAAACATTGGAAGGAAACCCAATGCGAAAAGCATGGCCGAATTATATCGAATGGATGCCCCCCAAAGAGAAATAAACATCGCGGTTAAAATAACTACCGAAGGAACAGAAATGATCATTGTTGTGGTTTGAAAAAAAGCACTAATGGTAGCACCCATTCCTGTCATGAACATATGATGCGCCCAAACAATAAAGGACATGAATCCTAAAAAGACTGAAGCATAAACAATTGATCTATATCCCCAAAGTGGTTTCCTTGTGTTATTTGCTAATACCTCTGCGACAATTCCCATTGCGGGCAGAATAAGTACATATACTTCTGGGTGGGCAAGAAACCAAAACATATGCTGCCATAATAATGGACTACCGCCACCACGATCAACCAATACTTCGCCGGAAACAACCAAACCCGATGGTAGAAAAAAGCTTGTATCCAAAAGGCGATCCATTAATTGAAGTACGCCGGCTGCTTCTAAAGGTGGGAAAGCCAAAAGCAAAAGAAATCCTGTTACAAACTGGGCCCATACAAAGAATGGCAATCTCATCCATGTAAGGCCTTTGGCCCGCAGTTGAACAATAGTTGTTATTGTATTTACAGAACCCAACAGAGATGATGTAATCAGTAGAACCATTCCAAAAAGCCAAACTGTTTGGCCTGTGGTGGCAATAACAGCCAATGGCGGGTAGGACGTCCAACCAGAATTTGCTGCACCACCGGGGACAAAGAAACCAACCATCATCACAACCCCACCTGCGAAATAACACCAAAAACTTGTCATATTTAATTTGGGAAAAGCCATATCCGGTGCCCCAATTTGAAGGGGAACAAAATAGTTGCCAAATGCGCCTACTGCGAGTGGGACAACACCTAAAAATATCATGATAGTACCATGCATGGCACCTAATGAATTATACATTTCAGGCAGGATAATTCCGTTATCACCAAAAAGCCACCCGAACCAAGGTATGGGTTGTTCTGGATATGCCAACTGCCATCTCATCATCATCATGAGACAAAATCCAAAAAACAAAAAAATCAATGCTGTAATGCCGTATTGCAGACCGATAACTTTATGGTCTATAGAGAAAATATATTTTCTCCAAAATGACTCTTCGTGAGTCGTATCTGAATGTCCGCTCATAAAATTCCTTTTAGCTTAGTCTTTTTTCGGATATGTTGAATAAAATCGTTAAAAACGAGATAACAAATATAAATCAGTAAAATTGGTTCCTACAAACGGTTATTATATATTCGTGGCTTCCCCTAAATCATCCATTCATTAATTTACGTTTTTTAATTACATTTTTCGCTAAAACATCGAGTGGCTCAGATGACATTAATTCTCGAAGTTTACTACGAATTGGTTTCCACTGATCATGGAGAGGGCACGGAGCATCATCTGTGCAAAGATCCAAACCAACAATACACTGTTCTTTTTCAGGAGGAAGTCCATCAATTGCATAAACGATATCATTCAAGAAAATCTTTTTGGGATCTTTTGCCAGTAATACACCTCCAGTTCTACCACGAACTGCTTTTATTAATCTCTGCTTCACCAATGTTTGCATGATTTTCGCTAAAAAATGGTATGGGATATTATACTCTGCAGCAATTTTTCGAATCATAACCGGTTTCTCGGGTTTTGTTTCCGCAAGATAAATCATTGCTTGAATCGCGTACTCTGCTGATTTAGAATAAAGCATAGTGTTGTATTTTACCATAATTATTTCAATCCTTCAATAAACTTATTTTTGCCTTTTCACATACATAATGAAAAACCCTGATATAATAAACGGGCTAATAATAATACCTAACAAGGGAATATATGCTGAAATTGAACTTCCTATCGTATCACCAGCTGCGCAATAAGGGCAGGACAATACCTTCTCAAAAAATAATAGAAATCCGAATGATTTTACATTCATGATTTACATTGTCCAGGAATAAGCCAAATCATACATCACTCCCCAAAGGAAATACAACGCAAGTGGAATTGGAAGCGCTATGAGACGACGCAATGTTTTGGTTTCATATCTCAAATGCATATATACTAATGCAACCAGCATAATTTTTGTAACAGTGATTGAGAGTAATAACGCAATAAGCCCCATTCTCGGCAATCCTAACCCAATTACCCAAACTTCAATCACTGTCAAAATAGCCAGTCCGATGGCATTCCATAAATAGGTTTTTTTATGATCTTCCATTGTCACTCCTTTAAATGAGGTAAATTATTGTGAATACAAGAATCCAAACGAGATCTATAAAATGCCAAAACAATCCGGCAATCTCAACACGGTCATAATTATCAGCAGAAAACTTTTGTTTTAATGCCATTGATAGAATAACAGATAAATAAATTACTCCAGATAAAACATGAAGACCATGAAACATGGTTGTTACATAAAATACAGATCCATAAATGCCTGTAGTTGGCAAAAATTGATCTCCAGGAATCCCGACTGCCGCTAAGAGATTTCCTAAATGTTCACCACCCATAATAAAATGGGAATATTCCCAAACTTGAATACCAAGAAACATGACACCACCTGCAATAGTAAAAGCTAAATATTTGATTAACCCATTTTGGTCATCTTTAAGAATAGAGTTCAATGCCATTACCATGGTAAAACTGCTGCAAATTAAAAGGAAAGTATTAAAAGCGGTCAGTGGTACGTTTAAAACAGACCCAGCGATAGGCCAAGTTTCTGTTGATATTCTTAAGCCGAGTCCGCCGATTATAATCGCTCCAAAGGTTAATCCATCCATTACGATAAATAACCACATCCCCAATTTTCCGGTGGTGGCTTTTCCAAAAAAAGATTTATTCATTGGTATTGCTTGATCCATTGTATTCCTTTCATAATATGATGATAAAAAACACGAAGATAATACACCACAAAACAGTGAGGAAATGCCAAAACCATCCAATCATTTGATATCGAACGGATTTCACTTGGCGGTTATTTTTAAGTTGATACCCTAACCAGCATAAAATTGATAAACCTACAATTAGATGAACCGCGTGGACAGCGCCAATCAAATAAACCATTCCTGCAAGAACATTACCATTGCTTGTAAATCCTATGCCAACTAACATTAGCCATAATTTAATTTGGCCGAATAAGAATACAATTCCAAAGAAGGCGCTGGCGTACAAATAGTTGAAATTTGTCGTCCCATTTCTCACATTCCATCGGTTATAAGATGAATGAAACATTAAACTACTCAAAATCAAAAGAAGGGTGGTTACGCCGGCCACTATAATTGTGTCCCCATTTAGGTTAATGGTTGCCAATTCCTTAGCCACCATTGCAGAAAATGTTGCTAGAAAAGTAACAAAGAGCATTATAATTCCACCCAAAGAAACAAGAACCCCCATTTTAGATGTGTCCATATCACATTCTATTCGAAGCGAATCAGCAGACTGTACTTGTGGACTCATGATTCATTTCCAATTTTGACAGTTTGACAAACCCAATCTGCGTCTTTCACATTGGGATTACTGTACTCATGCGGACCGTTAACCACCTGAGGGGCTGTGCTAAAATTTCCATGAGCAATGGGATAGTCCATTGTCCATTCTAATGTATTCGATTTCCATGGATTATTTTCTGCCACTTTTCCTTTTACCATTGAATGAATAAAATTATATAAAAACAAGATTTGGAAAGCACCAAGTATAAATGCCGAAATTGTTATAAAAATATTGATATCTGCCAATGGCTTTAGGAATTCAAATTCACCCGGATTATATAATCTACGGTGCTGACCCGCATACCCAGTAGCCATCATGTTAAAGAAGACTAGATTAATCGATATAAATGTTCCCCAGAAATGAATTTTACTTAGAAGAGGGTTCAGCATTCGACCAAACATCCTTGGATACCAGTAAGCAATTGCAGCATATCCACCAAATAATACAGATGCAGCCATGGTGTAATGGAAGTGACCCACAACAAACATGGTATCGTGAAGATAAATATCAGCTGTAACTGTCGCATTATAAAGTCCTGTAAGCCCACCTATAGCAAATACCCAAATCACGGCCATAGTATGCAACATCGGGGGGTCAAAATGAAGGGACCCACGCCAAAGTGTTGCTAACCAGTTGAAAAAGAAAATAGAGGATGGAATGCTAATTAGAAGCGTTAGAAACATAAAAGTTTTCCCCAACAAAGGACTCATCCCCGTGGTGTACATATGATGCCCCCAAACGACTGAACTTAGGACCACGATCGTACTCATACATATAACTGTAATTTTAGCACCAAATGCCGGTTTCCTTGAAAAAACCGAGAGTAATTCAGATACAATCCCCCATACGGGCAAAATCAAGATATACACTTCTGGATGTCCAAAAATCCAGAATACATGCTGGAATAATAAAGGATCACCGCCGCCGCCTGCGGCTAAACGCCCTGCCAAAAAGAATTGAGTTCCCAGTAATTGGTCAGTCAATAACATAATCAATCCAGCAGCAATGACCGGGACAAAAATGACATTTAAAATGGATGCAAGCCACAATCCCCACACAGACAGGGGCATGCGAAAATAGGTCATTCCCGGTGCTCGGAGCCTGATGACTGTAATGACATAATTAATGGCACCCATCATTGTGGCCACACCCATGAGTGTAATGGACAACGTCCAGAAAGCCTGACCCAAACCAGGTATCCCCCCTGCCGGTAAACTCAGGGGTGGATAGGAAGTCCAACCACCCGAAGCTACACCCAACGGTAAAAAATATGAAACCAATAACACCACTCCCGAAAGAAAGAATGTCCAAAATGAGAGCATATTCAATGTTGGGAAAGCCATATCCTTGGCACCAATCTGAAGCGGAATCACAAAATTCCCGAAAGCACCGATTAATAATGGCGTTATTGCCCAGAATATCATAATGGTACCATGCATAGTAAATAATTGATTATAAACATCAGGAGTGATCATTCCCGCTTCTCCATTCACTATAGATCCAAATAGCCACCATGGAACCGGCTGCTCCGGGTATGCCAACTGCCACCGGATAAGCATGGCCTGGAATCCACCGAAAAGTAGAAAAAATATTCCGAGAAATAAAAATTGTTTACCAATCGTTTTATGATCGGTCGAAAAAATATGGGTACTCATAATCGATTTTGAACTGCTCATTTTAATTCCTTCCATTGCCATCCCCATTTTGTTGGAACACCTTCATCCTCTTCCTCAAATCCCCAATCGTCGTCGTCGTCAGTCACTTCCGGTTCCTGAGCGACAATCCAATTATCAAATTCATCTTTTGACTCTACAGTAAGAAAACCCTTCATTTTAAAATGGCTATTCCCACATAATTCAGCACAGGCAAATTCATAATCTCCTGTCTCTTTTGCCTGAAACCACATGGCCGTAACCATCCCCGGTGTTGCATCTTGCTTATACCTGAAATTGGGTAGATAAAACGAATGAATGACATCGTAGGTAGTCAGTTGGACCACAATGGGCGTATTCACAGGAATATGTAAAATGTTTTGTGGAGGCACAATATCATCGTTTGTACCAAAAATATCATCATCCCCAGGATAACGAATATTCCAAGCATACTGTTGTGGCATAATTTCTATCCTGACAACATCTTCTCCTTTGGGAAATTTCCAGAATGCTTCTTTTAAATCTTTAAATGCCATGGATTCAATCACCACATCGATTGAGAAAAATACTAAAAGACCCATAGCGACTGTCAAATAACGGTGTTTTTTAGTATTACCTAAATCATAAACTGCATGAGGGTGTTTACGTGCATTATAACGCCAAATAAAAAATATGAGTGACACAACCACAATACCAAAATAAAGCGTAATAACAAAATCTGTGTATTGGATGACATTATCGATTCTATACCCATTCAAAGAAATATCTTTAGGTGGATCCACTAACCATATTCCCCCTGTCATTGTTTTTATTATTTTTTTCATCATTCTGTACTCCTTACAAACTTTAAATCAAATTAATTTTAAAATGATTCCCCCAATTGTTCTCTAATATTGCTTCCCTTCGATCGTACTCTATCCCATAATTGTAAAAAGATGAAACCGAGCGAAACCATTTGTAGAACTGATGCCCAAAAAGCCATAACTAACAGCGTACCGTCAACTTGATATCCGGCAAGGACCTCTGTGAAAAATCGCCCGATGGTCGCCGTGGCCAATACCCAATACAAAGCCCAGATGAACTTTGGGTTGTAATACTTATATCCTTTTTTTGAACGTGGAAAAAACCACGTAGCTACACCAATAATCATATTCATCACACCTCCGATTAGAATAATATGTGTATGAGCCATAATGAGTGTTGATGGTGCCAACCAACCAAATACAAAGTGGCCATATTGCCAAAACCCCGTTGCCAACCCCAGCCCAAAGCAAAGGAAGGATGTTTTAATGAAGTATCTCGAAGTTTTAGTCATTAATATTTTTTATCTAAAATATGCTGTTGGTTAATTATTTACTAATTCCTGCAATTCATTTGGACAAAAACAACAATAACCGATTTCATCACATTTAATTTTCATTTTGTCCCATTGGGAATCTTCTGTGATTGCCTGTAATGCCATGGGATATAAAATGTGATTTTCTTTATGAATATGCTGTCGAAGTGTGTCGCACAATTCAATAATTAAATAAGAGAGTGAATTGACCTGTTCTTTCCAGTTATTTCCAAATTCAACTGTTTCCTTTTTTAATTGATGTTTCATATTTCGAATTAGCCCATGTTCTTGCCTCATGACTTGTGGCGGACCAATTATTCCCAATAATTCAAGTGCCGGAAAAAGAACATCTTCTTCCCGTTGGTGATGGGGTTCAGCGGAAATTAATTGAAGTGAAAATTGATTTATTTGGGGTAACAGTTTTTCATTATTTGAATGATCCTGTGATGATAATTGCTCTCTTAAAATTTGCAGTTCATCCAAAATAGTTAAAATATGTTCATGTTCTGTAAACATGGTTTTTATTACATGACCGTCGTTTAATTCTTTAAACATATCTAATCCTTTAAGCATTGTTTAATTTGATGGTAATTTTTATTATTTTCATAATCTTGTCACATAAATATCATTGGGTAAAAAACTTTTTATCCATAAGCTAAACTCATACCAAGATTATCTTTATTACATTGAGCAACATCAAGTAAAAATTTATCTATCAATTGCCAGTTTACGTGTTCCATGACAACAATCTTCCACCACTTGGGCTGGCCTTTATGCGTATCAGGTACCAAAGTATATTTTTCACAGATTCTCATTGGAATATCTTCCGAAGGAATTGTCACAATATTCATGAATTCATTCCTGAAAAACTGAACATCTAATTCAGATAAAGATTTACAAATAAAGTCCGATTTTATTATTAATTGTTCCATATGATCCATGAGACCTTTTGATCCATGCATATTTAAAATCATCCAAGTGGCAATTGCATTGGCTCCGGAACGGGAACCGCAAAGCGTATGGTCCAGTCCTTCTATATAACTGGCCTCTTCAGTCAAAACATTATCAATCAACCCTTTTCTTATAAGGAATATCCCTGTACCATAAGGCGCCTGCAGCATTTTATGCCCATCAACTGATATTGAATCCACATTTGGGTTCTCAAAATTGAAGACATTATTGGGATTGGTAAATGGGTAAATAAAACCTCCGAATGCAGCATCAACATGTATTTTAAATTGAATGTTATGAGATTTATATAAATGAGTAATCGAATCAATATCGTCAATAGATCCAAACATGGTTGTGCCCATATTCAATACTGTGATAAAATATTTAACACCATCCGCTTTCAGTTCGCTCAATAAATTATCAAGTTTTTCAAAATCAATTTCTCTGCTATTGAAATCAACGTTCAGTAATTTGAAATTCAATTGTAAAATATTACAAACTTTAAAAAGAGAATAATGAGTATCCTCCGAGAATAATACAATTATTTCATCATTTTTCGCATCTAAAACATTTTTATAATATTCACGGTAAATCCAAACAGCTTGCATATTGCATTCGGTGCCGCCAGAAGCAACATACCCGTCATAGTTGTTGGGTACTGCTTTAAATATCTCTTCTGCACATATCCGGAGTAAATCTAATTCAAGTTTTTGTGTACCCTGAAATGATGAAATTGATTTTTCATAGGTATGGAGTCCAATATGATTTGGGTTTTCTATAAAGGATTTAATGAATGGTGCATTTTCAAGAAAATCCGCATCCGCAGGAAACATTTTTGGATCAAGATATGTTGCTGGTAATCCCATTATATTATGGTCATAATAACTGGCATTATGCTCCAATGCATTAAATACAAAGGTTTTTAATTCATCAAAAGAATATACGGGCCAAAACATCTTTTAATCTTTCACATATTTTTAATTAATCGTGGCTTTTGATATTTTTTCACAATCAATAAAAGTGTGTAAAAACTTTCCACTCAAATTGTAAAAGTCACCATTAATTTTATCAGCCAGATTTCCAGCAAACATTTTGGCCCAATCTGAAAAATGATTTTGATTGAAATCAATAAATGCTGTTTCGCAAATCTCTTTTTCTTCATCTAATTCATTTGTTAGAGCTAACAACTCTTTTAGCAATAGGAAAGAAAGAAACTCGGTTTGAGTAGAAATATGATCGGCTCTTTCGATGGACTCCACTTCCATCCCGAATGCTTTATAAAATCCATTCAAGTCAGCCAGTTTCTGGGTGCGAAAAAACACATCGGAATTTTTTAAATGCTCCAATGCATAAGGAGCAATCTGCTTGGACAGGGTATGGCCAAATACATTCACAAATTCATTCCTGATATTTTCTTTTTTCTTTTCATCCAATTTTGACATCAACATTTGGAAAGATTTTGACAAGGTGGTTTCTTCACTATGCTCCAACTCTTCTATTTGGAAACAGGCATCCAGAACACAGCCTTGGATTTTGGGTGTGAACAACATGGCAAATTTTTCACTTTCGGGATCTGAAAACAGTGCAGACACAGTACCATAAAGAGTTGAACGTATTTCTAACAGATGGCTTTGTTTTGTTAATGTATCCATATCAAATTGAATTAAAATGAATGCCCGGCCGTTCATACATGGGTTCTTCCACTGTGGTGCGAACGCATTCTTTACCCTGTTCATTGTAACCGATCACCGTATCGTTGTATATATTTAATATCTTTTGTGAACCGTCTGAAAGTGTGACTTCTTTTTCATAAATCTTGGGACCTTTTTTAATTTGGTATTTATAGATCACTTCTCGTTGGGCACGGAAAAGTTGCAAAATCGCCATGAGTTCACGGGATGGCGCCGTGTAACGATCGATAGCTTGTTCCACTCCCGGGCCAAACATTTGGGTCAAATAAGCTCTGGGCGCCCATCTTGGCGGGATGTAAAAAATATTCGGTTCAGTCCCAAATTGTGGATAGAGCGGCAGGGCGACTTTTTCCTTTTGGATCATCCAGTATAATGGATTTTCTTCATCTTTTGTCCACAATCCATCTTGATTCATTTTCACTAAACCCTGCATTCGGATTTTCCCCACACAAGATGCCATACATCGTGTTTCTACCGAAACACCATCGGGTGTAATATGGTCATCCTGACCTTCCAATCTGGGATAACAAGCAATGCATTTTTCCGAAATTTTTGTCTGACCATTATACATGGCTTTCTTGTACGGACATGCTTCCACACATTTTCGATAACCGCGACACCGTTCCTGATCGATAAGAACCACACCGTCTTCATCTCGTTTATAAATGGCTTTTCTTGGACAAGCCGCCAAACAGGCTGGATAAGTGCAATGGTTGCAAATTCGCTGTAAATAGAAAAAGAAACTCTTATGTTCCGGCAGTTTGATAGGATCGGTAATATATCCCATTTTATCTTTCTTCGTCGATTTGGGCGGCGAAACATCTTCACCAATATTGGGTTTGGTCCATTCATGATCTTCAGGTAAATAGCCCAAAACACGGGATTGCCCATTTTGCGTTTTTTCTTTTTCAGCTGCTTCAAAAATGGTCATACCATCATATTCACCTTCATCGTTCCAAGTCATAGTTTTGTCTTGACGGTCATGAGCCTTTTGCATCAGGTTGAGCAATTTCACATCCCAATATTGGGGATAACCGCCATAGGGCTTTGTTTCAACATTATTCCACCACATCAATTCCTGTCCCTTGGAAAATGTCCAGGTGCTTTTGCAAGCCATGGTGCAGGTTTGGCAGGCAATACAGCGATTAATATTAAAAACGGCGGCAAATTGTCTTTCTGGATATTTCCCTTCATAAGGATAACTCATATCACGGTTTATTTGCCAATTATAGACTTTATTCATTTAGTTCTCCTGCCCATTTATCACATGAATATTTTCATAAATCTGACCAACAATTTTTTCAATGGATTCCTTTCCAAGTTGACTATAAGCCATAAACAAACCACCATAAAAAGGATTGGAAAACATAGTCAATAATTCATCTTTTGTTGTTCCCATATCTCGAAATTCTTCCGACATCACCTTCGCTTGATGAATTATATTTCCACCGGGGATTTCCATCGCTTTCATTTCGAAAGGATCTTCTTTATCGTAGTCTTTTACCATTCATCATCTCCGATGGTTGTGATATTTCCGGCAATATAATTTTCCATGAATTCATTTTCATTCGCTGGCGTGAAACCAGATTTAACTATGTCCAATTTCCCTTTTCCTTTCAAGCCACCTTTTTCAGCAAATGTGATTTTTACCAATGTTTCTTTTGGCGCGGTATTGATGGCGTGATTATCCGCTTCGTAACCGAATAAAAATCCCATTTTTGCTTTTGCTTTGTGGAAGAGACTATCCAATTGCTGCATGGGCATCTGCCAGCCATAGGTTAAGGATTGGTGAGAACCATAGCGATAACTGGCCTGATATCCCGTATCTATGGATTGAGCACGCCCATCCGCCCGGGTTTCATGAGCCAAAACAGATTTTTCAGTGGCCATCCATGCGCCGTGTTTTATCATGATCACATGGTAAGGATAAGATGGATTATAACGGCAACGGACTTTTAACCGTGCCACTTTATAAAATGGATCCTTCACATCAAAATTGCGATAAGGGCGATTTTGGGGATCCGAATCCACATAAACATAATCGCCATCTTCGATACCCAAATCCTTCGCCGCATCGGAATTCATATACATTGTATGCTCACCCACGCCGGGCTGCCGCTTATCCTTTCGATATGGATCGCCAAAGGGATTGCTCCAGATAAAGTGCCAATCCGTCACTGCCCAACTTGAATGGGTTGTATGGCGAGATTTTGGCGTTAAGCAATAAAATGAAAAACCGTCTTCCCATAAAAAGTTTTTGGTCTTTTTTACTTTCTGCCAAGGCAGTTTCAGATTCCGCGCCTGTCGTTCTCCCGCCGAAGTTGCATCAGCTGGAATACCATAATCTTCTGGACGAATTAGGGGATTGTTGGAAACAATTACATTGGGCAGATAAGGCGTTGCTTCAGGACCTTCCCGATGGACGATGAAATTTTCACCATATTCGATAATTTCCGGTTCATCGTTGTAGGCTTGCAGTCTTCCAGTGGGGGTATAAAAAGGTGTACTTTCCTTGATCTGCTCATAAAAAGGAATCCGGGGATAAGTCCGAAATAACATGAGCGCAGAACCGGGCTCGCCGTATTTCCCATCCATGATATCATTGGTTGTGTAACCTTTTGTCGTGTTGCTGCCGTCCAACAGACGATCAATATAGATTTCCGTCTTTCCTTCCAGCACGAATTTCCAGTATTCTTCGAATCGTTTATCTTTCAGGATTTTACCCAACTTTTCGGCAACACTTGCCCAAATGAGCACATCATCTTTGGAATCGAAAACTGGTTTCAAACCGCCATTCCAGATTTGCAAAAATGGATTGGAACAGGATGCAGTTAATTCATAACTCTGTTGTTCTGCCCAACTGTTGGCCGGCAGCACAATATCCGCATACTCGCAGGTGGCAGTCATTTCAATATCCTGACTGATGATCATTTCAATCCCGGGATTGGTATTTTTTATCATTTCATAATGATACTTGGCGTTGTTCAGCAGGTTTACATTGTTATGCCAAATCGCTTTGGTGGGGGTGGGCATGTGGGTTTCGCCGGTGAATGATTTTTTACCAAATTTGGGCGTATCCACCAATAAAGGGAAATCCCCTACATTCCAATACGATGGCTCTTCTCCCCGGGCATACCCCTTGATATTTAATTCCTTTGCGGTGGCTTTTGGATCCAAGTTGGGTGCAAATGGATCTTCCGCTACCCAGCCTTTAAATCCGGGTCCAACTTCTTTTGACCCTTGGAAAATCCCTGCTTTATAATTTCCGGCCCAGGTATGGCACCCGGCACCCCGCTTGCCAATATTTCCGGTGAGAATCACCGGCAAATAACAGGCGCGATTATTTTCCACAGCATGGAACCAGTGATTTAATCCTTCACCAATATGGATCGCCGCCGGCTTGATTGTGGCCAGATCTTTGGCCAATTGTTGAATCAATTCCCTATTTGAATGGGTGATTTCAACCACCGAATCGAGATCATAATCTTTTAAATGAATATGCTTATACGCCCAGAAAACGGTGCATATTTCAATTTCATTTCCGTCCTTATCTTTGATGGTTCCATCCCAATCAAGCGCCGGATCAATTTTTTTCTTTTTCAGGAATTCGCCAATATCTTCCCGGGTGAGCGGCTGGACAGATTTGGTCGTCCTGTCAAAAATGGTAAAATCACCAATTTTTTCATACTGCTCTTTTTTCATGCCGTGGATTTTGAAACTGGGACCATTTTCGGATAGTTGGTTTTTATAGTCTGGAATAAAATCTTCCGGCTTCAGGCGTTTCAGCGTATCTTTTCTAATTAATAAGGGGAAGTCCGAAAATTCTTTCAGGAATTTCTTATCGTGCCAGTTTTTATCAATAATAATCTTGGAAATACCGAGCAATAAAGCAGTATCTGTATTGGGTCGAACGGTGAGCCAATAATCAGCCTTGGAAGACGAAGCGCCGTATTCCGGTGAAATATTCACCAATTTTCCGCCCCGTTCCATGATCTCTGCCGCAAAGTGGTTATCAGCCCGTTTATTCTCCACCAAGTTTTTCCCAATCGAAACCAACAGTTTGCTGTAACGCATTTCATTCATATCCACATCGGAAGCCTGTAATCCATGAACAAATGGAAAACCGGGTGCCTGATCACCATGCCAAGTATAGTTAGACCAATTGCGGCCGGCTTTTGCATCTTTTTTGCTAACGCCGCGAACATGATGATCCACCAACGCCAACGTATTGCTGAAGCGGTAAGCGCCATATTTCCCTATCACACCTAATAAACCCATACCACCCCGCAACTTTATAGTGCGCGTCCCGGCGCCTTCCCAATGGGTGAGCATTTCTTCAGGATAGCCTTGTTCCAGCAATCGCTTTTTCCCAATATCGCCGCTGTAAGTTGTGGATATATTGATGAGTCCATTGGCAATGTAGTTTTCAATTTTATCCCAGGATATTTTCACCAAAGTATCCGTCCCGCGGGAATTGAATTTGTATTTGTCTCGGTTCGACTGCGTAAGGTATGGAAAGCCATCATCCGCCCATCGCTTCCAGCCTTTTCTCACCATGGGATATTTTAATCGGTAACTGCCGTAAATGCGCCGGTGAAAAGTGAATCCGTTGGAACAACCCCGTGGATTCCATGCATGGGTGCATTGGTTGCCGTAAAGGTCTTTAATTTTATGGGAATCGTAATTTTGTTCAGTCCGAATCATAACGCCATTGCGTTTGAAGCCCCGCATTCGGCATTCGTGGGTACAATTGGGAGAACAGATAAAAGTGAAAGAATCGTCAAATTTGTATTGGTTGCGGTAGATCTTTTCCCAATCCCTGTTTGGATAATGGGTCAGAGGATTCTCAATCCCGGGAATACCTTTCAGAAAAAACATACTTCCGGGCATGGACCATAAAAGTCCGGCGCTACCTAACCCAGCTGTACCGGCCTTTAAAAAATCCCGACGGCTAATCCCGTTTTGTGGTTTTTGATTTTCAGGATTGACTTTACCATTATTAATAGAGTCTTTATTCATTACTAATCCTTCAGTTCTAATTCATACCAAGTTGAAACCATTTTTTGTCCATTCCGATCTTTTTCACTGCCATTCCAAATCGCAAATGCAATGGGAGAGGATTTGTCTTTCTTAAAATTCACTTTTTGTTCTGAATCGGATTGGAGTTTGCGGACAAATACAACCTGCCATTTTTGTCCGTCCCATGTGCCATTACCCATTACCTTTTGTTCATTTTCAGAAAAGGGTGTTACCGTTTGGGGACCTACTGCTGTTACATTTTCGACAGGCGATGTTTTCCCTAATTCAGAATTGATATTTCCTGCATCTCTTCCGGAGAGATAAGCCATATCATTCATGAGTGTGGGGTAAGTGTTCACATTTGAATCACTGATCCGATTGGCGTAAGCCAATACAATATCGGATTCCGTTTTTTCATTGGTCCGCATTTGCCATTCTGCTTTCCAAAACCAAATGTCTGTAGGATGATCTTCAGACCCCATTCCATGAAATCCTTTGGTTCCATCAAGTGAGAATTGAATAGCCGCCCCATCCTGAAAATCCTGTACCCGATATAATTCTTGATCTTGGGACTGATCTTCCCATTCCATTTTGATGGCAATATATTTTGAATTATAAAGAGCCTGCACATTCACCATTTGGTAATTCACATTGTCACTTTGCCATAGGCGGGAGATCGGAATGGAATAGGTTTTAGCACGATTCCATAAAGAAAAAGAAGCGTCCATAAATTGATCGGGTTTGACAAATCGACTTGTCTTTACGGCCGCCAGCTTTCTATCTTTTGCTTGATTCTGTAATATATTATCTGGTTTTGTTTCCAGACTTTTTACATAATGAACCAAAGCCCAAGCCAGTTTATTCTCTTCGGATTTTGGCTTTCCTAACACTTCAGCCAGATTTCCGTAGGATGGCATTGGCGTTCCATCCATTCCTCCTACAAATCGTAAATATAAATCCCGATTTGTTCCCCCGCCCAGGTATACACCGCTGGTAAAATCTTTTGGAATAATTGGATATCCTTGGGAATCCACCAGTTTTTGGGATGACAATCCATCACCTTTACCGGTATTCCCATGGCACATATTGCAACCAACTTCTGTATAAATTGATCTCCCTAATTCAATGAGTTCATTCGTTACGGGTAATTCATCCGGTACAGATATTTTTTGAACACCTTTATTATTCATTGAACTGAATTTTTTCACAATATCAACCAGAGATTTTATTTCATGTTTTTGTAAAAAATTGAAGGGCGGCATGGCCGTTCCCGGCATTCCATCGTGAATTGTAGTAAACAGATCCTGATCGGTGGGAGGGTTGCCGGCAGAAGTGGATTTTATTTTGAATACGCCATTGGTCAAGTCTCGTGGTTTTGGATAAAGTAGGTATGAATAATCTCCGTTCCCATTTCCATCTATTCCATGACATCCGGAGCAATATTCCTTATATAAAATTTCACTTTCTTTATTTTGAGCCAACAGAAAAGAGAGCGTGAATAAGATTGGAAGCGATCGTAAAATAATTCTCTGAGTATTAATTTTATTTTTATTAAACAATTTCAACCTATCAAGTATTTACTTTCTGAACCAGTTCTTCAACACATCCATAAAGCTGTTCTTTATTATCTAATATGAATAGCTTGTTCTGCATTTCATCGATTCGAAATTCTTGATTAATCATAAGTTCAATATCAAAGTCAATTACTTCAGGTCCACCACTGAGTGCAAAGTCACATTCACCAATAGACGATGCAATTCCGGCGCCAAATGCACGGGGGCCGTCATCTGTTTTGATGAGGCCAAATTCAATGGTAAACCAGAAAAACCGTTCAAACTGATGGAATTTTTTTTCATTATCAATAAACATGCAGGCAACTTCACCAATTTTTTGACAAAAGTCAGCGTATTCTCTATCAATCAAAAAAGGAATATGTCCATACAGATCATGAATCATATCCGGTTCGGGTGTATAACTCAAATCTCCTTTATCTCTAATAAAATTCCCAATAGGGAATAATCGTTTTGCCAAAAGAGAATAAAAACTTTCTCCATTTTCCAGACCAGAAACATACACTCCATTAAATCCACTACTTTTCTCTAATTGTCTATTGATATCAAATAGTTGTGGAATTTTTTCTGCTGAAATATTCAAAGTTGCCAGCCCGCTATGGAACACATCTACAACTTGTTGACTTCGGGTTTTTTCATGCATAGATAAAACAGTATTCCATGTATCCATTTCATCCTTAGTAAATATTCTGCCCCTTGACAAGGGCATTATATAAACAATAACATCAATTTGATAACTCTCGGAGAAGCGCTAGAACAACAAAAATTTGCATTCATAAATACCTTTTTCACTCATTTCCTTTATATTATTAATGACAAAAATGTCAAATATTTTTTGTGGAATATATTATCTCAATATAATATTATTGTGTTATTAAATACAAGCATCAAAGGTTGCATTATCTTTTTGATGATTATTAGTTTTAACAACACCCTTTGATTAGGTTAATTTGAGCAATTAAATTCGCAGGTTTAATTTAGAACAATCCAAAGGAGTTGTATCAGATATGAAATACAAAACTAGTTTTTTAATTCTTTTTTCATTTTCAGTTTCGTTGATTGCAGGCGATTTGTTAGGAACAGTAAAATATGAGGGAAAAGCTCCCAAAAGAAAAGCTGTCCGAATGGATTCTGACCCTGTTTGCGGTGCGTCTCATCAAGCAAAAGTTTATAACGAAAGTTTTATTGTTGATGAAAAAGGCAATATGGCAAACGTTCTTGTATATTTAAAAGATGTTAAATTTGACGGCGACACGCCAACAGACCCAGTCATATTAGATCAAAGTGGGTGCATGTACTCTCCACATGTTTCTGGAGTTATAGCCGGTCAGAATGTAAAAATCTTAAATAGCGATGCTACAATGCACAATATCCATGGATTACCTAAAGTCAACAAAGAATTCAATTTTGGTATGCCTAAAACTGTGAAGGAAAAAGTTATTTCATTTGAAAAAGCTGAAGATGTGTTTAAAGTTAAATGCGATGTACACCCGTGGATGAGATCTTATATTCAAGTTTTTAATCATCCCTATTTTGCAGTAACTTCGAGTGACGGTTCTTTTAAAATTAGTGATATTCCTCCCGGTCAGTATGAAGTTATTGCCTGGCAGGAAAAATTTAGCCCACGATACGGAATTTTAGAAAAAAGTGTTACCATTGGAAAAGAATCAACAGAATTAATTTTGACGTTTAAGAGACCCGATAAAAAATAATCGGGTCAACCCTCCTACAAAAAAGGGGCGAGTTTACTCGCCCCTTTTTTATTTAATAATTATTGGATTTGAGATTCTAGCTACCAATCCTCATCCTCTTCGTCCTCTACAATAAATCCGTACCCTTCTACTTTCAAATGTTTCTTTACAATGGATGAAACATCCTTACGTCCTTCTAAGCCCCAAAGATAATCTCTAAGTGCATTGAGTAATATCTCGCTATCCGGATGCAATTTGGCAACATCTTTCCCCCAATTAGACCGCACATCTTCAGTGGGTTCATCAACCGGAAGATACGGTGCCGGCATTTTGGTTCCGGGCATGATAGCCTGTGGATCTCGTAACCAATCTACAACCCATCCGGGACGTAATCTCTCTTTGGTCAACGCCAGATTTGGAGCCCATGTTAGCGCCGCCTGTTTTGGTTTTTTAGATCCATAAAAATGACAATTATTACAGGCGCCTAATTCCTGAATTACTTTTCCTGCTTTATACTTTGTTGAATTTCTATTAACCTTATGAGGATTTTCATACGCCAACATTTGGTCATCTTTATACTGAAAATACTTTATCATTTTATTCCAATCATTATTGGATATCATATTAAAACTGGGCATTCGAACCTGTAAATTCGGTCGAATCATGATTGGATTCTTGAAAAAATTATATAACCAAGTAGGTTGAACTTTTTTCCCTTCAGAATTTAAAATTGGTGGACCAAAAGATTGGACTAGGTTTGCGTCTTCCGCAGATTCTGTGCCTCCAACTTCTTCCAACCATTCAGCGACAGTCGATAATATAGCGCCACCATCTCCATCAATATTATGACACCCTTTGCAATTATACGTTTGGAGAAGACGTTCACCCTCCTCAACCACCATATTACGCGTTGTTCTGGGAGGTAGTTTATCAGCGGGAAGTTCGTCATCAACCCACCCCATAATAACCGTAACAATTGCATCAAGTTCGTCTTCATTTAATCCAAAATGAGGCATACGCATTTTTTCCAACGGACGCTTCACTTTCATTTCATAATTCTGTTCTCCTTGCGGAATCATATCATAAATACGGGGATTATCTAATTTCAAACGAAACCAATCCCATTTTGTGTGATCAATTTCATCATGCAAATAACCAAAATCTAGTTTGGTAATTAATTTACTTCCCTCGATAGAAAGTGGAGTGCCAATTGGTTTCGCATTTTCAAACCCGCTAATATCATGACATCCAAAACAACCATAATGACTTACCAACTTTTCTCCCGCAAAATTTAGTTTATGATTGATATCCATTGTATCAAGAACAGAATCCACCTCTTTTTTACGCCTAGTTTGTTCTAGGAACGATTTTACAATTTTATTTAGTTCGCCTTCATTTAAATCTGGAATAATTTGACTATCAAATTCTTCATTCCGATTGGACACTAAAAAGGCAGATATATCAGCTGCTTCTTGTTTATTTAAACGAAGATTCGGCATTTTGGATTCAGGATGATATCCTTGGGGATTTCTAATCCAATTGTAAACCCAACGCTGGGAAGTCTTGGATCCTAAATGAATTAGATTGGGACCTTGTTGGCGGCGCATTGAATTAAAGGAAGTTTCCCACTCGCTTTCAGAATCTTCTTCCATGCGATGGCATCCTTTACAACCGAGAGAATTCACCAACATTCTGCCGTTTTCTATATTCCCCGTCGATACTCGATCCATTTTGTATGATTCGCTCTGATTAAACAGAAATGTCACAATAGCATGGATTTCCTGATTTGTACGTTTGATCGATTCTTCATTATTGGAATTAATTTGTTTGAAAAAATGCGGCATCCATGTGTCGTGGCGGAATTCCCGTGGAGCATAAATCCACTTATATGCAAAATCTTTGGTTGTCTTAGACGCAATCTTTTTTAGTCCGGGACCAGATTTTGGAGTTTCTTCCCAACGATCTATCTGATGGCAACCAAAACAGCCACCTTTTTCTACGATGGCGAGTCCAAGACTTAATTTCGGCGCCCCCTTTACAGGCATGGTTCCACTATGACATTTATAACACGATGCTTCCACTAGGCTCATTGGCAGCATTGGCTCACTCCAATGGTGAAGTTTGTGCCAATGATATTTTTCTTCCCATTCTTTCTTCTGTTCTTCAGAATCGGGATAATGTACACTTGAAATAAAATCGGTACCACGTCCACGCCCCATATGGCAGGTTGTGCAACCAAATTCCTTCATCGGATGTGCAGAATTTGGTGCTATATATTTTTCTAAATCCGGATGAGTTGTATAGGGTTGTTGTGCATCCTCAAATCCGGGTTTATCAATTCCAAGATGACACGTCACACATCGATCAACCTTCGGGACATCCAAGAAAATAAGGTCATCTTTTAAATCCTTTACCACAACTTGTTTCACTTCGTAATACGGGTTAATGAAATCAAGGATTGGTAAATCGCGCACCACATTCCCAATTTTATTGGCAAATGACATCGCTTCCGGATCAGTTTTTTTCAATCTACGTTCTAGGAGAACTTTAGACCGTTTAACTCGCCCAACTCGATCTTTGGCCTTTTTAACATTTGACTGAATTTTCTTTACGGATTCTTCTTCTGTTTCGAGATACGATTCTATGGATTCCAAATCCATTTTAAAGGTTAGAGTTTCCTCTTTTAACCGATTCAACTTCGCAGCCTCGACTTGTTTCTCTCCATGACCAAACATTGCCTGCTCAACAGTATATTTCTGAGCATCGTAGAGTGCTTTTGAAAATTGATAAAGCTGATTCATGCGATACTGTTCAGCTTTTAACGTGTCAATAGTGATTTGAAATGAATTAAGTTTATCCTCATTGGAAGACAATTCATTCTCAGCATCTTGAAGCTCTGAAGAAACAAGATCATATTTCTCGTTAGAAGCCAATTCTTTTTCAGCAGCACTAAGATCCAATCGAATTTTTTCTATTTCTAATTTTCGGAAAGTTTTTTGGTATGGTTTCCATTGGCGATTAAAGTCATTCGCAAACACCAATAACCAAACAAAGGTGAACAGTAAGCTTGAAATAGCGAACCATTTGTTCAACTTTAGAATATTGTAATGACGTTCTTGAGATTGATGCATAAAGGTCAGATATTGAAAAAATACTCAGGAATTGCAATAATGTATTTGAGATTGAAAATCCATCTTAAATACATCTTAACGGGTAGCATAATTGTGGTAAGGAGGAGAATTACGAAAATTGAATATCGAAAAGATCCCAAATCATTGTAAAATCGTTTTAAGAGTGTCTTTGCTAACAGCGGAGGTAAAATTAGGAAATAGATTCCCAAAACAGCAAATCCCCATATTTCACGAAGTAGTATATTTTCCGGCAATGCGGAATGAAGCCATTTCACATATACAAATTCGGATAAATTAATATTGGTTAGGGGTGCCAGTTTATGAATATCCCAATATTCAAACGGACCAAAGAAATTCCAATTGGGACCGCGTAAAAAAGTGCCGACAATAATTAGCATATTCCACAAAATCAACCAACCAAACATGAACATTGCAATCGAAAATTTTCTATTTTTATAACTATAATATCCCGATCCTTCAGGATTTCTATCCAAAAATGGAATCGCCATTAAACCGACTATAATTAATGACGGGAACAATACACCTGCAAGCCACGGATCAAAATATACGAGCAATTCCTGTAGACCCAAAAAATACCAGGGTGCTTTAGCGGGATTGGGTGATTCCGTTGGATTCGCAGGTTCTTCGATAGGTGCCGGTAATCCGATAGACCAAACCATCAAAAATGCTGAAAACAGAATCAGAGCAATAAATTCTACATAAACCAAATCCGGCCATACCAATACTTTATCATTAGGCGGATCATAATATTCATCCGGTTTCTCACCGGCTAACATTCTTTCGTCATTTCGATACGCTTGTCGCATAGAAAGCCAGGTAAAGAAAAATAAAAGAAAAATGAGACCTGATATCGGTACATTATCAGGTTTTAAAACAATCGCTCGAAAATTAGGATCATTTAATCCAATGATAAAAAATCCAATCATTGCAGTAGTAATTATGATGAAACCTTTTTTCGTCCAAATAAGATGAAGCCCTAAGCGTCTATGCCATTTATCAAACCATTCCGATGGAGGGAAAATAAAAAAGAACGATGTCACCGTGATCGTAAAAAGAATGGTCGGGTTTGACAGGGTATTTACAAGGTCTTTAAATGCTTCCATAATCTACACAGGAGTGGAAATTCCCCCATCCTTTCTAACGCGCCAAAAATGTACTGCCATAAATATCATGATAATAAATGGAAGGCCGATACAGTGGAGAACATAAAATCTTAACAATGCCGCTTCGCCCATAAATCGTCCACCGATAAGAGCAAATCTGACATCACTAGCCATGGTAACAAAATTAATATCACCGATTGCCAGCATGGCTGCGCCCGGACCTTCGTGCCCAAGAAAAGGTGTTGCCCGCGCCATATTAGATCCAACCGTAATCGCCCAAATTGCCAGCTGATCCCATGGCAATAGATAACCGGTAAAACTAAGCAACAATGTTAATAGCAATAAAATTACCCCAACCGCCCAATTAAATTCTCTCGGCGGTTTGTATGAACCTGTCATAAACACACGGAACATATGCAGCCAAACCGTTATCACCATAGCATGTGCGCCCCAACGATGTACTTCGCGCATAATTCCGAAAGGAACTTGTTCGCCAAGATCAATAATATCCGTATATGCATATTCAATTGTCGGTCTATAATAAAACATGAGTAAAATTCCAGAAATTGTCAAAATTAGGAATATGAAAAAAGATAGACCACCCATGCACCAAGTAAACTTTAGCTTTACTGCATGTTTGGGAAGACGAACCGGATGAAGATGAAGAAATACTGAATTCAGCACTGCCATCATTCGCTGACGGCGACTTTTTGGAACACCACCTCCGCGGAAAATTGATTTCCATACCGGAGTTTCTTTTGCCCTTTCTAAAAAAGGTTTCTTTTTGTTTTCAGCCATAGAGTATTATACCTTTAATAATGCCTCAGGATCAGACCATTGTCCTTTTTCCTGTTGAAACTTTCGTGTTTTATCTACAATAATTTGCCCGTCATCTGCCAATACAATTCTATATCGTTCAAGTGGACGGGGAGCGGGTCCTTCAAAATTAATTCCAGAAGCCTGAAATCCGCTACCATGGCAGGGACACTTAAATTTGCGTTCATTGGGGAGCCAATTTGGCGTGCAACCTAAATGTGTGCACACAGTTGAAAGAGCATAAATCCCTTCGTCATTCCGTACCATCCACACGCCATATTTATCTTTCCACCGTAAATCAACATCGCCCTTGACATAATCATCCGGGAACCCAGCTCGAAAGGTTTGCTCCGGCTCAAACAGAACATTAGGAAAAAAGAATCGAAGCATCATGGTAAAAAAGCCACCCGTTGCTGCAACAAATGCCAACCAGCCGAAAGAAAGCCAGGAAAAAAAGGATCTCCTAGTTACGTCTTTGGATTCTTTTGAATGTTCTAGTGCAGCCGGTGGTCTTCGACCGGGATCTTTTGTGACGGTTTTCTTTTCAATATCTACCATTTGAAAATCTAACTTTCTTTTTCCTTCAATATCTTTCTAGCCGCATTTCGTATATGCAGATTTCTATCGAAATCTCTTAGCTTTATTAATGATTGTTTTAATTCAGGATCCAAAATCCACCGCGAAGCTTTCACAGTAATCAAAATAGCCTGATCTTGCTCTCCAGCATCAATATTTGGAAAAGAATCTAAATAACTTCTATCCAAGAGGTCTAATAAAATTTTCTTTCCGGCATTATTTTGCATCTTTGCTAAAGCAATCGCTGAATCCCAACGAATATTTGGTTCTAAATCTTCAAGTGTTCGTATTAAATGCGGAATTGCAGATCTTTCACCAATAATCCCTAAACCAATAACTGCCTGCAGTTTAACTTGTGGTAAGGAATGTTCCAGTAATTCTATTAGTGGTTGAACGCCGTCCGAACTACCGATAAGGCCAATTGCTCTCGTAGCTGATGCAATGATAACCTCATCATCATTTAATGCATTGATTAGAGGTTGTAAATAAGCTGTTTTCCCTGGTTGCCCCATTGCCAAAGCTAAATATTGTCTTACTCGAGGGTCACGATCGTGTTTAGCATACTCAAATGCTGATATCATTTCTTCCTCAAACCGTGGATCATTTGGAACTAATTTGGGATTGGATAATATTTTAGATAATTCAAAGGCGCCTTGCCACCGTTTGGTGTTACCGCCTACTTTTACATCTACCAAGTAATCTTCTGCCGTCCGAGGTTCATCCGTAAGTATCCGCACCATGAGAAACACCAACAATGCAAACCCCGCAATAATTAGAGGAACCACAAAAAAGCTGTGGACTACAACTTTCAATATGGATTGTTTATCCTTTGGAGGATTTATCGGATCAAATGGTGTCATGTATCATACATATATTTGTGCCGCGGAAAGGACTCGAACCTTCACGCTTTGAGAGCACTAGATCCTAAATCTAGCGTGTCTACCAATTCCACCACCGCGGCATTACTCAGACGCGGAAATTACATCCATTCATAGCGCACAGAAACAAAAAAGGGCTGAGAAAGTCAGCCCTTTTAAATAATACTAATAAACAGTTACGGATTATTTCATGAGAAGCATTTTTCGAGTAGCGGAGTGATATCCTGTGTTAATCCTGTAAAGATAAACACCTGCACTAACTGCTCGACCTTTTTCATCCGTTCCATTCCATGCGACTTGTTTTCTACCAGCAGACTCATGCCCCTGAATTAAAACTTTAACTTGTCTTCCCATCATATCATACACGGTAAGACGGACATCAGATGCCTTTGGTAAATCGTAAGATACAATGGTTGCCGGGTTAAAGGGATTTGGATAATTCTGATGTAGGCTAAATGTTTTTGGGATAACATTTGTTTCAGTATCCGTGGCTAATGCCACACTACTTTGTCCCATTCCCATAGAATACAGAACTTGTTGGCTTTCATTCGTGGCAGCTGTATGAGTTATCATTAACATTGCGCTACCAAAATATCCGGACGTTTCATCAACATAGACTGTTACATCTGCAATCGCCCCCGTGCCCGGTGCAATGCCTCCTGAATTGAAATAACCCCAAATGTATGCATCGCCTGTTTCAATTTCACCTGAACCAGGACCGATAGATCCGGAACCTGTTGTTCCTCCTGATAATCTAGTAGTAGGCTGAACATCAATAGCAAGTAACGCATTTGGTAAATCAATGACTTTTACTTCAAAATATCCCACAGTCGCTGTGTTTGCGAGCCCAATAGAATAACCACTCACCTTACCCGATGCAGTCGTCACAATATCCGTAATGGTAAAAATAGCTTCCGGAACTCCAACCCCGATTGACGCAGGATATGATTCCACATACATTTCCACCGAGCTAGCATCTGTCATGCTCACATCTGAAATGTTAACAATGACAGCCGATCCGGTTGGGGCAAAGCTTGAAATTGCAAACTCGATATCCGCTAAATGCGTTGTGCCGGGACCAATTCCATTATTGCCTGAGAGATCAAAAAGTAAAATTTGATAAGTTCCACCAACAATCGCACCACTAATCTGCCAACCATTCGTCGCATTCGTCACATTCACGGATGAGCCAACAACATATCCGGCACCACCATCATCAATATTAAACTGGACAGCATGTACATTTTGAGTATTATTGAGCAGTAGCGACAAAGATACTGATTGACCCGGATCACCATAATTATTTAATAACATTAATGATTGCGTCTCAACATCAATCTCAAAAATACCTGCATTTGAAGACCACGGCATTTCATTCCCATTGGCATCAACAATTTCTGCGCCGGTGATCGTTAGATTCAGCGTCAAAGCCTCAAGGCTAAACGGTGTAACTACAACTTTACAAACCGCACCGTTTCCAGATCCCAAAAGACTTCCTGTGGCCGAAAATCCTGTTACTTCAAATTCACCATCAGAGTTCTCCGCCACATCTACAATCCACCCATTGGTTCTGTCAGAAGTCAATACATCAACAGCAATTAGTTTGTCCGGGACATCTGCTACTATAAATCCAAAGGATGAAATTCCGCCGTCATTATTAATTGTGAGATCCAAAGTATCCGGATGACCTGAAAGTGCTTCACCGCTACCAATTCCAATTTCAACCCACTCGACAGGGGTACCGGTTGCTTCATTAGATGGACCGGATTCACCCATATCGCCATAATCAGCAGTCACAACATAATGGTAATCAACACCATTACTGACATCGGTATCCTCATAAGTCTCGGCAGATGCGCCGACTGATGAAATGAAATTCAAAGAAGAAACATCTACAGGTGATGTTGTGGACCGATAAATATTGTAACCTGATAAATCGCGATTTGTTTCTCTTGTATTGGGAAATGTCGGGTTTCCGTTAGATAATGCTAAAGTTTTTAATTCTGAAGATAATGGTTCTGAATTCCTTGCGGAAAAAATTGTACCGAAACCAGCTATTAAATCATCTGATCCAGTAATTGTTACATCATCCATATAAATGGCACCATTATCATCCGCAACCACATGAAAGCCGACTATAACATTACTTTCTCCGGCATAAGCGGAAAGATCTAAATTTGTTTCATACCAAGTAAAATCTTCCCATTCGCCTATGTCTCCGAAAGTCCAAAGATAATTACCCCAAGTGGTTCCACCATCGGTGCTGACTTTAACAAATAAATCACCATTGTCGTTGGTCACGTGCCATGTATAACTCGAATTCCAAAAAAATCCAAGTGAAACAGAAGTTTCACTACTTAAATCAAGCGAAGGTGTCATAAGCCATGTGTCAATATTAAATCCCCAATCTACCTGAGCGTTGTATGTCCCGGTATTTGGATTTCCATCTGAAATATGCCAATAGGAATTCGGCCCTGTTGTCGCATCTCCCGGTGTTCCGCCACCTTGAATAGTTGCCCAGTTCCCAAATTCGCCATCTTCAAACCCTTGGTCAATTGGAAGTTCGTCGGTTCCGCCTCCGCCACCTCCACCACCGCCGGATCCTGGTATACTCCAAGTCAGAGTTACTTGGGCATCTTCTCCAGATGAAGCAGTTAACGAATGTGGTCTGTCTAAATATCCCGGCCAAACATTTACGGACCCGCTTGTAGCTTCAGAAATCCAATAAGAACCGCCAATACTATCAGAAGCGACCGGGTTTTCAATTTGTACCTCAACCTCTCCTACATAAGCTAATGAGTCGATCCGAAAACGAACATTCAATACTTCGCCACTTCCAGCAGCAACGTTATTATTACCGGAATTGTAAATTATAAATCGCGTTCCATTGGATTGGTTTGAAGTAGATAAAGTAAAATTTTCCGTACGGGTGGCAAGCCAAACAGAATCCAAAGTTAAATATTCCGGTTCATCCACCAAGTCAAACTGAAAGCCGCCAACAGCACCATCATTTACCATTGAAATGTGAAGCGTAACTAAATCTGTAATATCACCTGAATCTGAATCCATACTAAAAGATACAACATTCCCAATTTCAATTTTTCCGTCCACGCCAACTGATGGGAGAGCCACTCCGGCCGAATCCGTAACGACAAGGTTGGAAATGGGCAATTCTATTACGGATGATGCAATGCTAGAAGCATCATAAATAAGTAATAACACAGTGTCGGAATTCGCCGGAATCGGGCTTATTCCTGTTCCATTGTAAAACAATATTCTATTCGTCCCATTTGAATATGTGGTGAATGATGCGGTAAATCCGGATGCATTTCCCGTACCGGAAACAGTAGTAAGGTCAACAATATCCGGGGAACCTGTAATATCAAATTGGATTCCACCCACAGTATTGGATGGATTGTTCACCATAACCGGCACCGTCACAGAAGTTGGATACCCATCAAATTCAACCTCACCAATTGAAACCGTAACGGTATCAGCATAGAGAGGCGCTTGGCTAATTATAGCCAGAGCAATTGTAATTAATAACTGCATTAGTCGTGTTGTTTGTTTCATAGTATTTTACCAAATTTCCTTGTTTTCAGGGGAATAATCACCCACAACTGTTCTTGAGAAAGTGGCGAAAGTTATTTCATGACATCCTATTTACCAAAAACAATCCTGAGCATGTGATTTAGATCAAATCTTCAATAAACACCTTGTTTTAATTAAAAGCGGTCAAAAGGTCAGACTTTAAATCAACCGTATCTTCAACACCTACGGATAATCTTATTAAGGATTCGGTAATACCCATTTTTAATTTTGAATCCTTTGGGATTGCTGCATGTGTCATATGATAGGGACAACATACAAGGCTTTCCACACCGCCCAAACTCTCAGCCAAAGTAAACAACTGTAGTTTTTCCAAAAAGGAATCCCGCATTTTGATTGAACCTAAATCGAACGAAATCATGTTTCCAAAAATCGGAGTACCATCCGGTGTCGTTTGTTGTTTTAATGCCAATGCATATTGAGGATGACTTTTTAGTCCCGGGTATATCAGCCCAGATATTTTTTTTTGTTTGGAAAGCCACCCAGCAAGTTCGTTGGCTGAGTCCGATGCTTTTTGGTACCTCAATGCAAGTGTCTTTGTTGACCGTAAAATAATCCAGCAATCAAAAGGACTTGGAACCGCACCGGTTGCTTTTTGCATAAAATGAAGTTTTTCGGCCAAGTTTGAACTGTTTGTTATTAGCGCACCTCCTAATACGTCGGAATGTCCTGCTAAAGATTTCGTGGTGCTATGCATAACAATATCCACGCCAAATTCTAATGGACGCTGACCATAGGGACTCATAAACGTATTATCCACACTAAGTAAAATCCCGTTGCTTTTACATAGGTTCGACATGGCTTCCAAATCACACAATTCTAAGAGTGGGTTCGTAGGAGTTTCAACGAATACCAACTTTGTGTTTTCTTTTATTTGGGTGGCAACATGTTCGGGGTCCCTCGTATCTACCCAACTAAATTCAATACCCTGCCTCTGAAGAACTTCCATGCTCATTCTATAAGTCCCGCCGTATGTATTTCGGGAAATGAGAATATGGTCACCCTTATTAAAAAGTTGAAACAAAGCAGTTGATGCTGCCATTCCCGTGGCAAATGTAATTCCATGTTTACCACTTTCAAGCGCTGCCAAATTTTCTTCCAAACGCTGCCGACTTGGATTGCCAACTCTGGAATAATCAAAACCGCGAGTTTTTCCAACTGCATCCTGTTTATAAGTGGATGTCAAATAAATTGGTGGCGAAATGGACCCCGTTTGTTCGTCACTTTTATTTCCGGTGTGGATCGCACGCGTCGAAAATCCCCATCTATTTTTTTTATCTTTAATGCTCATACGCTTCTAGAGTATCCTTTATTTAAATATTGCTGAAGTTTTTTATGTTTAATCCATTCTTCTTTTCCACTTGGACTGACAACTTTAATTTTTTCATTCCTGCCTACTTTTTTATCGTTATGAACAGGTTGCTTGGGTTGTCCCTGCCGGGGTTGTTCGGTTTGGCGTGGAGCTGAAAACCCCATTCCGGTTGATTCATCGTGCTGCAAACTAACATTTCGAGATTGAGGTTCCTGAACAGCCGGAGCGCCCTCCATTCCTCTAATTTGTGTTCGAAACAAGCGTTGAACAGTTTCAGCTGTTGTAGTATTCATCATGTTAGAAAATAACGCGAAACCTTCCGATTTATATTCCAACAACGGGTTTTTTTGTCCGTACGCACGCAAATTGATACCTTCTCGAATTTGATCCATGGCATAAAGATGGTCTTTCCATTTATCGTCCATCGTTCTTAAAACCACAAACCGTTCAAAGCCCCGCATAGCATCTTCCGGGATAAGGGATTCTCTTGCAGTGTAAACGTCCTTTGCTCTGTCAAGAACAAAAGCATGAACATCATTTGCTGATATGGTAGTTCCTTTGTTGGTTTCAATTTTCTGTAAACCAACGTCAACAAGTAAATGAGACGCCAAATTTTGTTTTAATCCTTCCCAATCCCAACCATAAGGATCTTCAGATTCCTGGCGGTCTATCTCATTATCAATAAAATCTTCCATTAAATCTTGAATAAATTCTTTAACATTTTCACCGTTCAGTGCTTGATTACGGATATTATAGACAATTTGACGTTGTTGGTTCATAACATCGTCATATTCGAGTAGATGTTTTCGGATACCGAAATTTCGCTCTTCCACTTTTTTCTGTGCATTTTCAATTGCGCGTGTTACCATGCCATGCGTAATAACTTCTCCTTCTTCCACGCCCATTTTGTCCATGATGCTGGCAATCCGTTCACTATTAAATAAGCGCATAAGGTCATCTTCTAAGCTCAGATAAAACCGTGATGAACCGGGATCACCCTGTCGACCGGATCTTCCTTTGAGCTGAAGATCAATCCGTCTGGATTCATGTCGTTCCGTACCAATGATATGAAGACCGCCAAGTTCAATTACTCCTTTGTCCAATTTAATATCTGTCCCTCGCCCGGCCATGTTAGTCGCAATTGTCACAGCGCTTTTTTGTCCGGCCAATGTTACAATTTCCGCTTCGCTGCGATGCTGCTTGGCATTCAAAACATTATGAACGACACCTTTTCTTTTTAGCATTCGAGATAACAATTCCGAAACTTCCACCGAAATGGTTCCAACAAGCACAGGCTGTCCCCGTTTATTACACTCTTCAATTTCATCAATCACCGCATTGAATTTTTCCCGTTTTGTTTTATACACGTAATCATTCCGGTCATCGCGTATAATTTCTTTGTTGGGTGGAATTTCCATGACTTCCAATTTATAAATGCTGCCAAATTCATCCGCTTCAGTTACAGCAGTGCCCGTCATGCCCGAGAGTTTTCCATATTGTCTAAAATAATTCTGAATCGTAATAGTTGCCAGCGTTTGGGTTTCACGCTCCACCGTTACACTTTCTTTGGCTTCCAGTGCTTGGTGAAGTCCATCGCTATAGCGTCTGCCGGGAAGTACTCTTCCGGTAAATTCATCTACAATTAACACTTTACCGCTATCCACAACATACTCCACATCTTTTTCATACATTGTGAATGCTCTCAACAATTGTGTGATATTATGAATCTTTCCACTGCGTTCGGCATGAAGTTGGTGTACTTTTTCCTTTTCTTGGTCTTTTTCTAAACTAGACAAATCTTCTTGCTCGTCAATTTCATGAAGTAATTCACCAAGGTCCGGGATTACGAACGCTTCGGGATTGTCAGGTGCAATCGTTTCTCTACCCTTATCCGTAATATCAATAACATGCGTTTTTTCATCAATGCTGAAATAAAGATCTTCATCTGCTTCGTGGAGTTTTTTATCGCGAAGCAGTTCAGATTCTGCGTTGTGTGCAAGCTTTTTCGTCCCCTGTTCCTGAAACACTTTTAACAATTGACGATGCTTTGGCATTCCACGAGTTGCTTGAAGCAATTTATATCCTGCATCATCATCCTTTTCCACTTTCATAAAAGCTTCTGCTTCTGAAAGTAAAGACGATACAAGCGATTGCTGTCTTTTCACTAGACTTTGCACCAGCGGCCGAAGTTCAGTAAACGTTTTATCCACGGGGGCATCTACTGCGCCAGAAATAATTAAAGGTGTTCGTGCTTCATCAATCAGAACACTATCTACTTCATCTACAACTGCAAAATTATGTCCTCGTTGTACTTGGTCTTCCGGACGAAGGGCCATGTTATCTCGTAAATAATCAAACCCAAATTCATTATTCGTGCCGTAGGTTACATCACATCCATACATTTCTCTACGTTTTGAATTGTCCATGGAATTCAGAATAAAACCAACACTAAGTCCTAGCCGTTTATATATTTCGCCCATCCACTCTGCATCACGCTGTGCCAAATAGTCGTTCACCGTAATCACATGCACACCTTTTCCGCTAAGCGCATTCAAGTAAATAGGCATGGTAGCAACCAAAGTTTTTC
The DNA here is from genome assembly GCA_018651745.1 of Candidatus Neomarinimicrobiota bacterium. Taxonomy (NCBI): domain Bacteria; kingdom Pseudomonadati; phylum Fidelibacterota; species Fidelibacterota bacterium. Next base: position 85,689 of record JABIDL010000011.1, read on the forward strand.
CTTCGCCTGTTTTCATTTCCGCTACAGAACCTTTGTTAAGAATCAACGCGCCAGCCAGCTGAACATCATAAGGAATCATTTGCCAATCGGTTTCGAGCCCAACCACATTCCATGATTGACCACATAATCTTCGGCAAGTATCTTTCACCATCGCAAAGGCTTCTGGGAGAATTTCTTCTAATTTAATGTTTTGCGCTTCCCGGACTGCTTCCAGAACATCATCTGCTGCTTTCTCTTCCATAGATGAGCGAATGGATGATTCAATCTCGGAAAATTCAGATTGAAATTCGCGTGTTCGCGCAACCAACTCTTCATCACTTTTCGAAAGGAGCGACTCCGCAACGCGATTAATATCCTCAACTAGAGGGTTTAATTTCGTGATGGCACGATCAGAGTGAGTGCCGAACATTTTCTTTAAGGTATTCTGAAACATCTAATTAATTTAATGGGTTCTGAGTGTCAATATACTTTGCAAATAGAATTATTTATCCGCGATGTTTGCGATATTATAATTTGAAATCATGACCTCAAAGTTAGTTTGAAATTTAATGGTGTAAAAAGAAGTTAAGCTGTTATTCTTTTTTGAAAATAATCAATTTTTCTCGGCCTTTTCTTCGTTCAATTGATAGTTCCGGAAATTCTTCCTTTTTTATTTTCCAACCAGAATTAAAGAGTGTTTTTACTTCTTCCACACTTGTTCCCCAAGGAGGCCCACCTTCATTAATGGTTTTGTCTAATGGAAACCAAAGCCCAATCAAGTGCCCTCCGGGTTTTAAAATTGATTTCACTAATGTTTCATAATTGATCCGGTAATTAGGATGCATAGCACAAAAACATGTTTGCTCAATAATGTAGTCAAACGTTTCGGAGTATTTAGGTGTTAAAGAAAATATATCGGCCTGAACTGCATGAACTATAACATTTGATTTTTTTGCTAAGTTATTTACAGCTTGAATCGCTGATGGTGCAAAATCAACGGCTGTAACGTCGAACCCTTTTTGAGCAAAACGTATTGCATCATGACCTCGCCCGCATCCTACAAAACAAATTTTTCCCGGGTTAAATTCTGAAGAAATTTGAATAAATATTGGTGTAGGACCTCCTAAATCCCAACCAAGACTATTATCCAAATATTTTTCTTCCCAAAATGAGGAGTTATTCTCTTTCTGATTCATTCAATACCGTTTTTTCTGCTTTGGTATTCTTATACACTGCATCTAAAATTCCATTCACAAAAGATGCGCTTTCATCCGTGCTAAATATTTTAGCAATCTCAATCGCTTCTGAAATTGCTACTTTTGGAGGAACTTCATCAATGAAATGAATCTCACAAATTCCCATAATAAGAACCAGTTTATCTAAGAGCGCAACTCGATCCATATCCCAATTTTGAAGGTGCGACTTGATCTGTTCTTCGCACCATTCTTGTTTATCCACGCAGGTGGTAAACAAATTTTCTACAAAAGATCGAATTTTTTTTTGAGGATTTCCTCGAGCAAGGATATCTGCCAAAACCTTGTCTTTATCTTCTTTAGAAATCGCCATAGAATACAGTCCTTGCAAAACCCACTCTCTAGCTTTACGACGGGGATGCATCAGTTATCACTTTTCGTCATTGGATTCTTTATCTACTGGGTGAACCCAGCAAAACGGATCATCACGTTCTTCACGCTGAATTCCTACTATTTCTTTTCTTAATTGCGCTGTGATTTTTCCTTCTCCACCACCGGAAATAGAATGCGCATCTTCTTCAACGGTAATGTTGCCAATTGGAGTGACCACTACGGCAGTTCCGGTACAAAAAGCCTCATCTGCCGCTAATAAGTCCTTAATCGTTATTTCTGTTTCTTCTACTTCCAATTTCAAAATATCTCTCGCAATTCGGATGACGGAATTTCTGGTAATACCGGGCAAAATTGATCCTGATAATCTGGGTGTTTTAATCACATTGTCTTTCACAATAAAAACATTTGCAGATCCAACTTCTTCCAGTTGTGTTTCATCGGCAGCATGCAGATACAATACCTCGTCAAAACCTGTTTCCTTTGCAAGCTTTAACGGGAACAGAGATGCTGCATAGTTTCCGATAGCTTTGGCATTTCCGGTTCCATGCGGAGCGGCTCGGTGAAAATTTCTTGTCATTTTTAACTTGAGAGGTTTTACGCCATTTTTGAAATAAGATCCAACCGGTGTTACAAATACTATAAATGTATAGGTTGGAGCAGGACGAACTCCAAGCACAGGTCCCGTTCCCCACAATAATGGTCTGATATAAAGAGATCCCTTTCCCAACGGTGGAATGAAATCCGCATTATCTCGAACAACCATTTCTACCGCACTAAGGAAATCAATTTTTTCCACTTTGGGCATCACCAACCTTTTTGCAGATTGACCCAGTCTTTCCGCATTCATATCCGGGCGAAAAAGTACTATTCTATCTTTCACTGAACGAAATGCCTTGGTGCCTTCGAAAGCACCTTGACCATAATTCAATACACCCGATGCCGGAGAAAAAGAAAGTTCGCCAAACGGGATAAGTCCTCCATTATTCCATTGTCCGGATTCATTTGAATCCATCCGAAACATACTTCGAGTTGGAAAAAATTCAAATCCGAGACTATCCCAGTTAATATCGGAAGATGGGTTCATATTATTCATGTAGTAAAGACCTCGCAATCACCATTTCTTGGATTTCTGATGTACCCTCGTAAATTTGGGTTATTTTCGCATCCCGCATTAATCGTTCTACTCCATACTCACGCATGTAACCATAGCCTCCAAAAATTTGAACACAATCGGTAGAAGCCTCCATAGAAACTCGGGATGCAAATACTTTTGCCATAGCCGCTTCCTTTGAAAATGGTTTATGCTCATCTTTTAAATGAGCAGCATTCATAATGAGCAATCTAGCAGCATTGATATTCGTTGCCATTCTAGCCAGTTTACTCTGGATTGCTCCAAATTCTGCAATTGGTTTCTTGAATTGTTTTCGTTCCTTTGCATAGGCAACAGATTTTTCCATTGCGGCCCTGGCAATACCCAAAGCTTGGGTTGCAATTCCAACCCGCCCGCCATCCAATGTGCCAAGTGCAATTTTGAAACCGTCTCCTTCATTGCCAATGATGGAATCTGCAGGCACTTCACAATTTTCAAAATATAGTTCACATGTGTCTGAACCCCGAATACCCATTTTATCTTCCTTTTTTCCGGTGGAAAACCCATTAATTCCCTTTTCAACAATAAAGGCAGAAATACCTTTGTTGCCCACATTTTTTTCGGTTACCGCCATAACAATTACCAACCCGGAACTTAATCCATTTGTAACCCAATTTTTGGTTCCGTTTAAAATATAATTGCCATTTTTACGCTCGGCGAACGTCCTCATATTTCCGGCATCCGATCCTGATTGTGGTTCGCTCAAGCTAAAAGCACCTAAGGTTGTTGCATTGGCAATATCCGGTAGATATTTGGTCTTTTGATCATCCGAACCAAAATGGATTATTAACTGAGAGACTAAAGAATTATTCACAGACATGATGACGGAAGCCGATGCATCAATTGCAGCAATTTCTTCTAATGCAACTACATAGCTGACGGCATCCAAACCGGCGCCACCATATTCTTCCGGAACCATCATGCCCATAAACCCAAGATCGGCCATTAAAGCGATTTGTTCTTTCGGAAACGTACAAGTTTCATCTCGATCAATGACACCCGGTTCGAGATGTTCTTTCGCAAATTCCTTTGCGGTTTTTTGAATCAATAATTGTTCTTCTGTTAAATCAAAATTCATAATACTTTTTCCACGATGAGGGCAACAGCCTCGCCGCCGCCGATGCACAACGTTGCAAGTCCTCTGTTAGCATTTCGGTTTTCCATGGCATGTAGTAAAGTGGTCAAAACTCTCGCGCCACTTGCGCCAATTGGGTGACCCAAAGCAATCGCGCCGCCATGCACATTTACCTTTTCACGGTCTAAATTAAAATCTTCTATCGCTGCCAGAGCAACAGGAGCAAATGCTTCGTTTATCTCCCATAAATCAATATCATCTGCTTGGATATTTGCTTTAGAAAGTGCCTTAGCAATTGCCTTACTCGGAGCAGTCGTAAACCATTCTGGATCATGAGCCGCGGAAGCTTGAGAGATTATTTTAGCCATTGGCTTTAATTGGTATTCCTGCACCTTTTTTTCCGAAGCAACTAAAACAGCTGCAGCGCCATCATTAATTTTGGAAGCATTGGCAGCGGTAATAGTTCCATCCCGATCAAAAGCAGGGCGGAGTGATTTCATTTTATCAAAATTTGCACGGTTAGGTTCGTCATCTACTTCCACAATAATATCGTCTCCTTTTCGGCGGGGGACAGAAACAGGAATCATTTCTTCGTCAAATAATCCGTCAGCCTGAGCTTTTTGCGCTCGTGTGTATGATTCAATCGCAAACGCATCCTGATCTTCTCGATCGTAATTTCTATCTGTAGCACAAGTTTCTGCACAATTACCCATGTGCTTATCGTTATATACATCCCACAGGCCATCTCCAATCATGCTATCAATAATTTTCCCGTGACCTAAACGAAGCCCATCTCTTCCCTTTGGAATCAAATACGGAGACCGCGTCATATTTTCCATTCCGCCGGCAATGATCAAGTCTGCATCTTCGGTTTTGATTGCCTGACTCGCAAGCATAACTGCTTTTAATCCGGATCCACACATTTTATTTATGGTAAGGCATTCAACAGAATTCGAGAGACCCGATCGTAAAGCAACCTGACGGGCCGGTGCCTGTCCAAGGCCGGCAGAAAGGACACAACCCATAATCACCTCATCAACAGAGTCGAGTGAGATTTTTGTTTCTTCTAAAATTGCTTTAACCACCTCCGAACCCAAAGTAGTTGCAGATACAGAAGACAAACTACCCTGAAATGCGCCTACAGGCGTTCGTTTAGCTGCTACTAAAAAGACATCTCTAAAGGTATTTTTCATATTTTTTTCCTATGCTGCAAATCGTTGTGTGTAAAATAAATCACTATTTGGTGTTTTGCCTTCAATCATCATTTCCGCTGCCATTTTTCCGAGCGATCCGGCAAATCCTAAGCCGTGCCCTGTATAGCCACCACAAACAAATACATTTGAGCTTCCCGGAACTGCGCCCAAAAGCGGAAGTCCATCCTGACTAAAACCCATTGTTCCTGCCCAAGCGTGGGAAATGTTAACCGACTTTGCCTGTGGGAATAAGGATGTGAAGTAATCATATAATCCCTGCAACAATTCAAGATCAACATTTTCGGAATCATTTTCCTCAGAATTTTGAGCATTTTCTCTAAATCCGCCAACCATAAATCTGCCATCTTGAAGTTGTCGCCAATATTCATATCCAAAATTTGCGTAAATCACTTCTTCAAATAATTTTTCAGAAAAAGGATCCGTCACAAACCCCTGACCCTTCACCGGAACAATTTTATCTTTTAGGCGAGATTGAAGTTTCGCGGAATAAGCATTGGTTGCAAGAATCGCCATTGCACAAGACACAGTTCCTTTATCTGTTTCAATCTGAACAGAATCAGATGTTTCATCAGTTGAAATATGGTTTACCATCGTTTTTTCAAAAACGGGCATACCATTATTTTTCAAAATATTCGCCAAATCCCGAACAAATTTCACCGGCTGAATTTCGCCATCATTTCGCATTCTAATTGCACCGTTAAATTGATTAGAATTCAAATGTTCTCTGCAAGCAACTTCATCCAAATAATCTACGTGAAACCCATCAGAAACTAATTCTGTATAAGTTGCTTTTAATTCTTTCCCTTCCTGTTCGCTTACTCCAAGAATTAAACTTCCGTTTTTTCTGTATTCACATGCAATTTTTTCGTTTGAAATAATGTCAAACAAAACTTCATGATTTTCTTGTGTCAGGTTCCACAATCTTTTTGCTTTTTCTTTTCCAAGTAGTTCTTTAACACGACTATAATGTTCAACGGTACCGGTTAATATAAATCCTGTATTCCGTCCGGTTGCTGCTTTCCCAATAATTTGCCCTTCAAGCAAAACAGTTTTTATTCCGGCTTCTGCCAAAAAGTATGAAATTAAAACACCGGTGATACCGCCACCCACTACAGCAATATCCGCCGTGATGTTTTTTTCTAAGGTGCCAAATGTTTGATCCAAATCTACCCCTAGAGATTCCTTTGAAAGAAAAAACGGAGTGGAATTATTGCTCGTCATTTTCCACCATTCGAATCGTATGCTTTAATAATATCGCGCACAAGTTTATGCCTTACCACATCCATTTCAGTGAGTTTCGCAAATCCAATTCCATCTATATTTTGCATAATATCCATAATTTGCAAAAGCCCGGATTCGGTTCGTTTTGGTAAATCAATCTGTGTTGCGTCACCTGTAATAATCGCTTTTGAATTCACGCCCAATCGTGTTAAAAACATTTTCATTTGCATGGTTGTGGCATTTTGCGCTTCATCCAAAATCATGAACGCATCACTCAAGGTGCGACCTCGCATATAGGCTAAAGGGATGACTTCAATCGTGTTGTTATTTAACATTGGGTTCAATCGGGATTTGGGTAGCATATCATCCAGCGAATCGTAAAGCGGTGTTAAATACGGATCTACTTTTTCTTTTAGATCGCCGGGAAGAAATCCCAAATTTTCACCTGCTTCAACTGCCGGCCTGCATAATACAATCCTGCTGACTTCATGGTTGTCTAAAGCGGCGACGGCCGCGGCAACGGCAAGATATGTTTTTCCTGTTCCGGCTGGACCAACAGCCACCACGATATCATTTTCTCGGAACGATTTCATATATGCGATTTGTCCATCTGTGCGCGGTGAAATGGACCCTTTTATTCCATAATGAATGACATCATCCGGGGTAGTTTTTTCATGACCATTGTGCGCCCGCACCAAATCCACCAATCCTTTTACATCCTTTTGTGTGAGTGATCCTTTTCGATTTAGTGTTTGAATCATTTCATGAAATATTTCATGGATTTGGTTGATCGCTTCAATTTCACCGCTTAATTTAATCTCCTCACCACGAACAATAATTTGAGCAGAAAATGTATCTTCAATTAAACGCAAATGTGCATCTGCAGCACCAAAGAGTGACGCAAGGTCTATTCCTTTTATTTTAATGGCTTTATCCAATTCCTTGAACCCATAAGGTATTGCGTGCGAAATTCCCGATTGTTAAACAATGAATTCCGGTCAATGAACAATAAATTACACCTATCAAGTGTAAGCGATAAAATAACTGTTTCTTCACTTGCGAAAGTTACATCATTTTTCCTTATCATTTTGATATTCGTTTCCAGCTGTGCTTCATTTGGAGTAAGTGAAATACCTGATAATATTTCTGACAATGTCCAACAGTTGGTTGAGCGCGGAGAAAAACATTGGGGAAAGCGGGTTCGTTTTAAGGATGCCCGCTTGGCGCATGTCATGCTGAAACAAGCCGTTTCTCTAGCGCCGCACGATCAAAATGCAGTTGCTCTTTTTGCTCGCATTTGTCATTTCCTTGGTTATTATGTAGAAGAAGATCCCGCTATGAAAGATGCTCTTTTTCAGGAAGGCGCTGATGCGACTTGGACTTGGATAACTTCATCAAAAAATTATATGACTGTATTTGATTCAACCCAAGGTGATTCCATAGTCAAATCGTTTGCGGGATTGTCTGCCTTACCGGAAAATTCAGTGCCGGTAATGTACTGGTATTGCGCAAACAAGGGACGATTTCTTGCAAACAAAAAAGTGATTGAGCGATTGCAGTACAGAGAAACGCTTGAAGTGCTAATGCATAAAATTATAGCTTCTAATTCGGATTATTTCTTTGGAGGCCCCAATCGATTTTTCGGAGCATTTTATGCACGGTTGCCGGGAGTGGATCTTTCTTTCGCAACTGATTATTTTAACAAATCTATCGCAACCGAGCCAAATTATTTCGAGACATATCTTTTGCGAGCGCGGTACTTACATACCAAGTCGGGTGACCGGGAATCTTTTGAAAAAGACCTACAATTTGTGATTGATGCAGATCCTGCCCTTCTGCCGGATGCTATGCCGGAAAACTTGCTTTCACAAGAACGTGCAGAAGAACTTCTAACGCATACCAATATGCTTTTTGAATGAGTATTGTCTTTTTACTACTTCAAATTTTTTGCGGACTTCTGTTCGTATTATTCTTTATTTCTATTCTCCCATGGAAAATATCTTTGGATGGAAATTTGGTTTTGAAAGAAACTATTATTTCTACAAAAGGCGTCGTAAAATTTGGCACAAATCAATTCGGTCTATCTGTTTTGCCTTCAAAAATTATTTCTTTGGGCCCCTATCAAAATCCGTGGTTTCAGTTTTCAATAAAAAAAAGTAGGCGGACTCAAACTAAACTCGATGATACAACGAAAAGAAAGAAATTTCTTTCAATAAAATATATGAAACCGGCGATAAAGTCACTACAATGGAACCAATTTGATTTAACCGGAAAACTGGGGTTTAAAAATTCTGCGCATACCGGAATCGTATTTGGCGGACTTCAGGCATTGAATGGATCCATTGTCTCTTCTCGATTCAATTTTAATATTCGACCGATTTTTACCCATCAACTTGATACAGATTTGACCGGTTCCATTTGCTTCAAGCTTATACCTGTACTATTAGTGTGGAATCTCACTAAGACTTATTTTAATTTTAGCTTTCAGAAAGGATAAATCATGGACATTACAAACCTCATAAAAAATACATTGAATGAAATTCAAGATTTAATGCTTACGCGCACTGTAGTCGGTGACCCAATTGAAGCCGGAGATCATACAGTTATTCCGGTTTCCAAGGTGACATTCGGATTCGGCGGAGGAGGCGGTGAAAGTAAAGAAACTGATGCCGGACAAGGTGTTGGTGGAGGATGGTCTATCGAGCCGGTTGGGTTTGTGATCATCGGCCCGGATGGCGCTCGGTTATTGACCATTGGCGAAAAAGACAGCGTTACATCAAAACTGTTGGACCTTGCACCCAAAGTCGTAGAAACAGTAAAGGATTTTGTGAATCAGGAATCGAAAGAATCAGAAGAATCGCCCGATGAGTCAGGCAGTTAAACTCAAATATTAGATTTTAAACACAATTGAATAACCCGGGCTATTTCCGATATATTTTTTCGAACTAGTAAATCCACATTTATTGCGCTGAATTCAGACGCTTCCATCGCGTCCGATACTATTTTCAGGAACACCATTCTATGCGCCGGGATGCATTTTATTCCAGCTTCAAACAGCGCGGATGCTTCCATGTCCACCAGATTTTCATATTCACCGTAACCGTCCGTGACCGCATTTTCCACAGTAGTTAATTCTGAAGTCTTCAAACCGTGCTTCAGCAGGATGTCCGGAAACCACTCACGTTTGGAATTTTTGTCTGTAATTTTATGAATCACATACATTTCACCAATCTTGCTTGTTTTGGGATTTCCGCCTGCAATGCCTACATTGACCAGCAAATAATCTTCCGGATAAATTCTCAGAAATTCCGTTACCGATTCGGATGCTTTTTGTTTCCCGAGCCCGCAAATGAGAAGTGTGATGTAATCTTTATGGTAAACCCGAAATTGTGTTTCCGTCTCAAATTTCAGACCGTAATACTCAATCAACGGTTTTGCCTCTGATTTAAGTGCTGTAACTATGAGAGCTTTCTTGTCAGAATTCATGATCCATAATAATTATAATAGTAATAAAAAAGCTTTAGAAATTGCGAATTTGAGGGACGAGTGTCCTTCTATTTCACCAACACAATTTTCTGCACTTGTTGTTCCTTTCCGGATGTGAGGACGATAAAATAAACACCGGTGGATGATGATTCTGCATTCCATATGATTTCATGTGTTCCGGGTGCAATCGGTTCGTTTAGAAGGGTTTCCACCAGCCGGCCGGTGATATCGTAAATCCGCAATTGTAGTGGCGAGACATGTCTCGCCCCTACGCCAATATCAAACCGGATGGTGGTGGTTGGATTAAAGGGGTTCGGGTAGGCGGGATACAGGGTAAATGATGTTGGAACGGCTGCGGTGGTTTTTGTCTTTTTACTGCTTGCTGACTCTAAACCAGCCAGAAAGGTAAACGGCGAGTCTGGATGGTTTCTCTCAAGTTTACGGTAAACTTCTTTGGCACTAAGAGATACATCACTTCCTGCAACGGTTCTGCCTAAAGGACCATCGCCGCGTTTATTTGCAATCAAAAATTCTTCATACAAGAGTTTGGGCTCCATCTCATGATTCGGGTATTCCGTGCGAATGGTATGAATGTGACCTTCTGCTTCTAAAAGCATTGGTAGTTCACCGTCTTTGATCTTATGAGATGATAAGAGTGAGTGAGCGTGTTTATGGACACCGGTTCCTTCAAATTGTTCTGAAATAGAAACAAGTGATTGTATCATGGCTTCTTCCTGACCAAGTGCCTTGTAACAGCGTGCCAATCCATACAGGGAAAGTTCTCCGGGCTTTTCATTCGGGACTGCCGTTACAACCTGGGAATATAGTTCCAGTGCCGTTTCAAACTCGCCTATGGCCTCAAGTTTGGAAGCTTTGTGATACAGCTCTTCAATATTGGCAATCTCTGGTGAAGGAACCAGTTCTGCCAAGACCGGGGACCAAATTACATTTGGGGCTGATTCTTCATCAAAACCAAACGGACCGGTAAAAGAACAGGATTGTAAAGACCAGTTGTTTCCAATGGCGTAAATGGTACTTCCCTGATTATGGAATTGAACCTCATTACTGTAAATAGAGTTGTAACCCAATAAATCGTATGAAACATCAAGCCAGGGTCTGAGTCTGTAGGGACCATGACCAAGATTGGGGGAAGACATATGCCAGGTATGTACTGCAACTTGACAGCCTTTTATCACATTATTGGTGGTATTACAGG